>CBDUFM010000008.1:0-14407 GCA_965366325.1 uncultured bacterium | reverse complement strand
ACGCGCGGTGGTCATCATGTGGCGAAGCGCTATTTCTCTGGGCAGCAGACCCATTTAGCGGTTGTTTTTGATGCGACTGGTGCCGAATTGTCACGGCAGGCATTACGTTTTCGCATGGTGCTGCCGTTTGATGTGCTTGCGGGGGAGGTCTTGGAGGGCGGGATGGCGATTGAGTCGCATCCGGGCACGAGTCTGCGCTACTCTGCAATTGGCCAAGACGATTATTTGCGAATCTATGCCTTGCCACAGACAACGCAGATACCGCGTGATGTTTATGACTATGAGCCTGAGCAAATGGATGCAGTGTATAGTATGGCGCTGCGCTAGGGCCTAGTCACGAATTGCAGCCTCGTTCATTATTAGTTAGATGAACGTCCCAAATCGGAGCTGCTCTATGAAATTTCTTAATCTGTGCTGTTTATTACTGGTAAGCTGTGTAGCTGGGCCCTTGGCTACAGCGGTGGAGTTTGCGCTCAACCCAATTTTCAATGAGCATATGGTGCTCCAGCGAGATCAGGCCATCCGCATCTGGGGGACGGCAGAGCCAGGCACCGCAGTGCAGGTTAGCGTAGCAGAGCAATCGGGCGAGGCGGTCTCTGCGGATGATGGTAAATGGCTGTGTAGTCTGCCGGCCTTAGCGGCTGGTGGCCCACATGTGTTAACGGTGACGGGGCCATCGGAGATTGTGCTCAATGATATTTTAATCGGTGACGTGTGGTTATGTTCAGGACAATCGAACATGGGCTGGCGGGTAAATAGCAGTAACGATGCGAAGCAGGAAATTGCAAATGCACAGTGGCCGCAGATTCGTTTATTTTCAGTTGCATTACGCACCAAGCAAGCTTTGCAAGAATCGGTAGAGGGGACTTGGTCTGTGTGTTCGCCAGAAACGGTGGGTAACTTTTCTGCTGTTGGTTATTTTTTTGGTCGTGACCTTCATAAAGATATCCAAGTTCCGATTGGATTAATTAATAGTTCTTGGGGTGGTACCCCAGCAGAGGCGTGGACCTCACGAGAAAGTTTACAGGCACATCCCGAGCTGAGTCCGATAACCGATCGTTTTGCTGATAGCTTGAAAAATTATGACGAACGTGCAGCTGCCTATTTAGAAGCAAAAAAAGCGTGGGAAGCCCGCGAGAAAGACATTAAAAAATTAGACAAGACGCAGCATACAGATCCTGGCAATAAAGGCTTTGATCAGGGTTGGGCCGCGGTGGATGCGGATCTGAGTGAATGGACAACAGCGACTGTGCCTGGCATGTGGTCAATGAATATTGATGGAGCGGTCTGGTATCGTCGCCAGATTGAAATCCCTGAGGCATTAGCGGGTAAAGACGTGCAATTGCATTTGGGTGCGATTGATGATTTTGATCATACCTATTTAAATAATCAAGAGATTGGGCACACTGGTTCTGACACGCCAAATTTCTGGCAGCATAAACGTGTCTATACTATACCGGCAGAAAAAGTGCAGGCTGGCACAGCAAGTCTTGCTGTTCGCGTGTTTGATCACCTTGGTGGCGGAGGTTTTGCTGGTTCAGCAAATGAAATGTTTTTGCAGGCTGGTGATGTACGCGTGCCGTTGTCTGGTGAATGGTTGATGCGTGTTGAATTGGCCTTGGATCCTATGGTCTTGAAAAATGCAGCTAAGCCCCGTCCGCCGATGGGTCCAGACCACAGTCATGCGCCAGCCGGTTTGTATAACGCCATGATTTATCCGTTGATGCCCTTGGCTATAAAGGGCGCCATTTGGTATCAGGGCGAGACCAATGGCGGGCGTGGTTTTCAATATCGTACTTTATTACCAACAATGATTGCCGATTGGCGTAGGGGTTTTCAATCTGGACCATTTCCATTTTTAACCGTGCAATTAGCAAATTGGCGAGCCCCGTCCGATAAGCCAAGTGCTGGTGGTTGGCCGGAATTACGTGAAGCGCAATTGTTAACCGCGCAAAATGACCCACAGGGTGCTTTGGCGGTAACAATTGATATCGGCGAAGCGGACGATATTCACCCGCGCAATAAACAGGATGTAGGAAAACGTTTGTGGCTGGCAGCAGCTAAAATTGCCTATGGCAAAGATGTTGTTCATTCCGGTCCCAATTATGCCTCCATGACTATTGAAGATGGACAGATTCGATTGGCCTTTACCGACATTGGGTCTGGATTAGTGGCAAAGGGTGGTCCACTGCAGCGCTTTAGTATAGCGGGCGCAGATCAGGTATTTTATTATGCCGATGCAACAATTGACGGTGATCACGTTATTGTGCGTAGCGATAAAGTTGCCGAGCCTCAGGCAGTGCGTTACGCATGGTCAATAAATCCTGCTGGCTGTAATTTGTACAATGCAGAAGATCTTCCGGCATCACCGTTTCGTACAGATGATTGGCCACTGCACTCAAAGGATGCAAAATAGATACCTACGCTATTTGCTAGATCTTAAAAAGGCCAGCGCATGCGCTGGCCTTTTTTGTGAGCTGTCCCTTGTGCTTATAGGGAGATGCCACGTTTCCATGGTTGAAAATCATATTGGCCAAGGCGCTGAGCTTTAGCAATATAATCACCGCTTGCACATTGCTGACAGAGTTCCAGTAATTGGTTGCCTAATTCGTCTAGGCTGGCTTTGCCGTCAATGATTGGGCCAGCGTCAAAATCAATGATGTCGTGCATGCGTTGAGCGACTAAAGAATTGCTCGAAACTTTTAAGACAGGTACGATGGGGTTTCCGGTTGGGGTACCCATGCCAGTCGAGAATAAAACCAGATTTGCACCGGAGCCGACCAGAGCCGTGGTTGATTCAACGTCATTGCCGGGGGTGTTTAATAAATGCAAACCTTTTTCTGTGCATGCTTCGGGATAATCATGAACAGAGACAACGGGTGAGGTGCCACCTTTTTTGGCAGCACCAGCGGATTTCATGCTATCAGTAATTAAGCCATCGCGAATATTGCCCGGTGAAGGGTTGGTATCGAAATGCACGCCGACTTCGGCGGCGTGGGCTTCGTAGGCGCGAATTAATTCTACAAATCTGTCGGCGCAGCTTTGGCTGATGCAGCGATTAACAATATTCGCTTCGACACCACAGAGTTCAGGAAACTCTGCGAGAATGCCAGAGCCACCAACGGAGACCAGTAGGTCAATGCATTGTCCAATAGTTGGGTTGGAAGAAAGCCCAGAAAATCCATCGGAGGCACCGCATTCAACACCGATCATTAATTTATCGAGTGGTTGTGGGCTGCGTTCGCATTTATTCGCTTCGATTAAGCCAGTAAATGTGTCTTTGATGGCGGCGCTAAGCATGGCAGCTTCAGTGCCATATTGTTGCTGCTCAAAAATAAATAAAGGTTTTTGTAAAGGTTTTTGTCGTTTATCTAATTCTTCTTGCAATAAGGCGACCTGCGCATTTTGGCAGCCAAGACTGAGAATGGTCGCGCCTGCTACATTCGGGTGGGTGATATAACCAGCGAGTAAGCCGCAGAGCGTTTGGGCATCGCCGCGATCACCACCGCAACCCATGCTGTGACGTAAAAACTGCACGCCATCTACGTTGGGGAACAGCGGTGAGCGTTTTTGCGTTGTTGTTGATTCGAGTACGATGTCCTCGACACCGTTGCCGTTTTTATGGGCTTCGACTAATTTATGAACATAGGCTTTGTACGGGTCGTTGAGACCATAACCCAAGGCTTCAAGCATGGCATCGTGCATGCAATCCAAGTTGCGGTTTTCACAAAATACGAGTGGAATTACTAACCAATAATTTGCGGTGCCAGCTCTGCCGTCAGGACGAGCGTAACCATTAAAGGTTTGGCCAGCCCATTGCTGATGTGCAGGAGCTTGCCAGTCGTTGGCTTGACGTTGGTTGTCAAAGGCTTCACTGGCGTGCTTACAGTTGCTGGTCGTAATAGCAGCGCCCTGTTTAATGGCCTCTGTTGCAGTGCCGACGACAACGCCGTACATAATGAACTGATCGCCGATAGCGAAATCAGTAGCAGCAAATTTATGCTTGATCTGTATTGCTTCTGTGAGTTGTATGTTTTGTTGGCCAATACTGACGTGTTCACCGCGCTCTAAATCACGGAGGGCGACGATTATATTGTCTTTGGCATGAACTTGGAGGGCAGCTTGTTGGGACATGTTGCTATCCTAGTGTGCATCAGACCTGAACAAGTGATCGATCACAGCAATTGGACTTCTGGTTTATGACTGGAAATGCGATGCTGTTATGGAAATGATGTGTGTTCTAGTTTGAACCTAAGGGTGGACAGATGCGGGCACGACAACGCTTACAACAATTTCTTAAACAAGCTGATCCGTTAGTCGCGGCTAGCAGCGCACGCTTGATTGCGCTTATCAATGATGGTGCATCGGCACCAGCATTGGTGGCCCATGCCTTGGAGAGTCGCGCCTATTCCAAGACAGCGGCGCTCAATGCACTGGAAGACATGGGCTTGCATGGTCAGACGGATGTCGTGGTGATGCTGCGTTCTTTGTTGGATGATCCGCGTGTGCCGAATGATCATTATTGGTATGGCTATAAGGGTGTGCGCGCTGCGGCTGCGGTTTTATTATTAAAATCAGGTGACTGTAGCGGCATTGAATATTTAGAATCATTGGCCGATAAAAAAGATGCTGTGTTTCGCCGCTGGTATGCGCCTGCATTATTGTGTATTGAGCATAGTGCGGCTGATGAAATTAAATCGCGCTTGCGTTTAGAGGATGTATGGACGCTTGAGGAACAGCGCTCTTTAGCTGATATTGCATTTTCTGATCCAGCACAGCTGTGTTTATTATGTGATGCGTTAGCTGTGCTTGATGATGACGCTGTTGATCCTGTGTTACATCATTATGCGGGTTTCCATAGTCGCTTTGTGCGCGTGCAAGCGGCGCGCGCTTTAATCCAACGACATGGCGACGATTATAGAGAAACTGTTGCTGAGTTGTTATCTAAACAGCGAACAGTTTTTGAACAGATTGCTGTCGCTGAGTTGTGGTCAGATGCGGATGCTTTACTTGCTCTTGCAAGTTCAGATGCGGATGGATTTGATCGCGCTGCAGCAATTCATGCGCTGACACAATTAAACAAGCCAATTAATGCGTCGTTATTTAATGACTTTGTTCATGATGCTCATGCCTTTGTTCGTTACGCGGCACTTGAGTATGGCATCATGAGTGATCGGCCATTGCCCGAATTACAATTGCAAGCAGATGATCCGCTGTGGGATTGTCGCTTGGCGGCTTGGGAAACGCGCATGCAAAGGGAGCTTGTGTAATGTTGCAATTAGGTTCAGCACATAAAATAATTAGTCCTGCACAGCCCACGCTCATTACCATGAGTGGCATGGGACGTCTAAGCCCCACCCGCGGGGTTATGGATGACACGGAAGTTAATGCGCATGTGCTTTATGACGGTAGTACCTATGTTGCCATTTGCGTGTTGGATCTGGTCTTTGCTCAGCAGTCAGCTTATGAAGAAATAAAAGCGGGGATTGTTGGAGCATTACCAGGCGTGACTTTGATGATGACATGCATTCATGATCATTCGGCAACGGCACAGCCCTATGATCGGAAAAATCCAGCGCATGTGGCAGAGAGTCAGGCTGCCTACCGCTTGATGATCGAACAGAGTATTGCTGCTATTCTTGAAGCGGCGACGCTGTTGGAGGAGGTGGAACTTGCCTCGACGCGTGCACATCTACCGCATCCATTGGGAACCAATCGCCGGGCGAAATTAAATAATGGTACCTGTGTTACGGCTTGGGGCGCAGGCCCAATAATTCCCCCGGGTCAATCATGGTCTGGATTTAATGGGCCGGACGCGGATTGGATTGATCTGCTTGCCTTTAGAAAAGTTGGTACAGATGAGCCTGTCGCACTTATTAGCTCTTATGGATCGCATATTCATTTTTATGAAATTCCCATGATCACCGGCGAGGCGGGCGGTTATGCACGTGCAGCAATGCGCCGTATGTTTCCCAGTGCAGCGGTAACTTACGCGACTGCATATGCTGGTGATGTGTCGTTGCAATTTCCGCATCCTATGCCCGCTGGTGATGATGATGTTTTAATAGAATGGCAGCGTAGTGAGAGCGAGCGCTTTGCTGGCGTGTTTGCACGTAGCGTGGCGCATGCATTGGAGAACCTAGATTTTGTTGCTGTTGATAGCTTGGATGTGCGCGAATACGTGTGGACCGGAGCTGTTGCAGATGCGAATTCCAGCGCGCGCTATGTGGTGCAGTCGCTCAAGTTAGGCAACACGCTGCTGTGTACCTTGCCCGGAGAAATGTTTTTGGATTTCGATGCGCAGCTGCGCGCGGGTATTGAGCAGCATATAGTGGTGCTGGGATATAATAATAGCTGGCTTGGTTATGTGGCGACGCCGATGGGTTTCGAAGAGGGCAGCTATGAATGTATGCGCGGTCCGGCGGATAAACTTGGCTACGGCGCAGCTGTTAATCGAGTGAAGGGCTCGACGACGACTGGCGACGAAATTATTCAATGTGCTCGTGAACAGTTCGCGAGTCTGTGTCAGTAATCGTGATCGGTTGACTGGCTGCCGTGCGCAATGTTTTGGGGCCTGCAGCACCAGTGCCGTTGTTTTCTGTACAGATTTAGCGGGGAATATGTGCTCTTAGTCTTTATATAATAGGGAGATATGACTAGTTTTACTAGAGATACATGTATGCTTTTTAAGCAATGGGATTGTTGTCCGGACGGTTGCGGATCCGACTTCTATAGTTTTAAAGAGGGAATAGTGTTATACTTTAACAGAAAACTTTGTCATTATGACCACGATAACATAGGTTACCTGAATAAATCGGGGCAGAAAGTCTACCCTCAGGGGCCCGATGTAGCTCCTACAGCAAGGGGCTTTCAGCCTAAGGATGCTGGCTTTCCTGTGCAGAGGGCGCTATACTACTTGGCCCACCTAGTCTCATCGATGGACTCATTTAAGTCTATTTATAGTAGTCCTTTGTGTGATAACGCTCAGCCCTCAGGGACTGCTACCTCAAGGGTGTTTTTTGCTAAGAATGGAAGCGTCTAATGCGATTGTATACAGCTACGGAATCTAAGCAGCAGCGTACTGGGGAGACAGCAGCAGCTGCGTTTACCTTAGTAGAAATTTTAGTGGTCGTTTCGATCATGGCTCTGTTGGCCGTGTTGCTGATGCCAGCGCTTGCTGGTTTATTAACGTCTTCCGCAAAGGCACAGACTGAATTAAGTTTACGAGCAGTTTATAATTCAATTGAATTACAAAAACAGGATACTGGTAAATACCCCTATCCTGATGACGCCAAGGGAACGACGCCTGGCACTGACGAGTATAACGATGGCTATTTGCGTTGGGGGGCTGAGGGAACTGCAAAAGTAGGTATCATGAATGCCTTAATGGATAAATACGGTTATTCTTATGATGGAGAAGAGATCGACCAAGAGACGGGGCGTTTACTCGATGGTTGGGGTAACCCCTTTCGTTTTGTCCGTGGCAATAATGCCAATCGTAAGAATGGTCCCACGCCTTATGATCCAGATTTGCCGCATGATTTGAACAAACCAAAAGATAATAATATAAAGGCATCAGATAGTGATTGGAATGCGACCGATAAAAGTGCCTATGTTTATATTTGGTCAGAAGGTGAAGAGGGTATTCCTGAATCGTGGATTTATTTTAAAGATGCGGATTTAAGCAAAGATGAAGACGGCGAATAGTATGTTGAATAAAGCATTTACCCTAATTGAATTATTGGTGGTCATGGCAATCATAGCGACCCTATCGACCCTGTTGGTTTCAGTTGTCGGCCTTGGGTCGAGCGTTGCGGACGCGGAACAGACCCGTGCAACATTAACTATGATTTCTCGCGGTCTCGATACGTATAAGGCCCAAGCGAATTATTATCCAAAGTCACAATGGGCAGAGAACGATCCACAGCCGGCGTGGAACCCAAATGACCCTTATGACCCGACCAATATATGGGATCCTGCTAATTACATTGGCGATAATCCTTTTGCATTCGCAAAAGCGAACCGATTGATTTGGCGTTTAGGGACACGTATGTCCTCTGCTGAAAAAACAGATATGAATGCGGCGGTAGATGCAGCAGTTGCAGCGGTGGAAAGTGAACTTGTTCCCGGTGGAAGCTGGGCTCATTTCACTTCTAATAATCCGACCAGAACTATTGATTTTAGTGGACACTACTCTTCACCGGTTATTGGTGAAGCTGCTGCGCGTGCTCATTGTGAGAACGTTCCGAAAATTGATAATTTACGTAAGCGCTTTCGTAAAATAGGTGATACCTATGAGCGTCACCCGGATAAATCACCGATTATTGTTAGCGAATTGGCGCGTAGTGATTCGAATTGGAAATTTTCGTGGATACCGACGCATGCATCAGGTGCGTTTTGGGCGGCATGGCATTACTATTCAATAGAGGCACGTTCGGACGCAAAGCGTAATTTTTTGACTTTAGATGTTATTGAGACAGAGAGTATTGATGAAGCAATGATATCTGAAGATAAGGAGAGCGTTCTAGATGCGTGGGGCAATGAAATTGTATATGTGGAGCGGGATTATGAGCCGATGCGTTTAATGGGCGTTAAGGCAGTGTGGAAAAATATACCCTATGGTCGTGAGAGTGGCTCAATAATGGGCGACATGTCTCGGGAGCGTGGCCGCCGTTTGCTCATTCCAGATTTAGACCTTGATAATAGTATTTCCGAAGATGAGGCGGCTGTAACAGACGTTCGCTGCCATGCGTTTATGGGCGATGAGTACCGCTTTGAGTTATGGAGCGCGGGTGCGGACGGACTGTTTCGTGGCATGCGTGGTATACAGTCCGATGAAAATAATGTGAACTTTGATAATGTGTCCCTTGAGCGTTGATATGAAAAACAATAATGTTGGTTTTAGTTTAATAGAATTATTGGTTGTGCTATCAATAATAGCAATCCTAACAGGTATGATTTTTAGCGCTTTTGGTGAAGAGACGGTTAATGATCGTTTGAATGCAAGTGCGCGTGAATTGCAGGCTACCGTATTAAAGGCTCGTAGCTTGGCGCGCAGTCATGGTTATGCATATGCAATTACGTTTAACGTGGCAAATTCAGGCGACGATTCAGTGTTGAAAAATTTCTCAGGTTATACAGAGGATAAACGCGGTAAAACAGGTGGTCATTGGTACGCTCTTATTGGGCCAGATAAATCCGGAATTTCACGTGGTGTTTATTATCCTCCCGATACCCAGCCGGAAAATGATACGAATGGTATTAACTCTGTATTAAATGGCACTGCACGTGAATTCGAGAAGACGGTCATCGAAGCGCAAATCGGTTCAGTGCATTATCTACAGCCTGGTATTCGTATTCTTGCCCTATCGGATGTCGATTATGGACATCGACGCTGTGATCCAGCGGGTTCTAGTGGTCATTGGTCAAATGTGGGCGGCGAAGGAAAGCGTGATTTAACGGCTACGTACCCTCGAGCGTGGTATGGATATTTTGATGACACGAATAAGAAATACTATCCGTGGGGTGCCTATAATCCGGAAATAGATTTGGATGCAGGTTACACTTATACACGAGCGGGTGCTACAAATGTAGGCTGTGGTGTAACGGGATTTAACTATGCGGGAGTCGATGGACCGATCCCATACAACTCGCTGTTGGATTGTAATGTAAATCCTGACACGGTGCACGGTCGTCTGTATGGGTTTTCTACTGGTGCACGTTCTTGTTACCCTGGTCACAAGGGCAGTGTTGGCGGCAGTAACAATACGGCCTTTAATGTTGATACTGCATCAGCGCCAGAATTTGATCCACGGCTAACCTACACAGGTAAGCCGCGTCCACTTATTGATGGCAGATTAATGGACTTTACCTTGATGTTTTTGCCAAACGGCAGAGTTATCTATACGGCGGGGAAAAATGGTAGTACACGCGAAGCATTTTATGAGTTTGATGGAAGTGGTACCGCATATTACACGTTATTTCGTGGAGCAATCGCACCCTATAATTATGAATTTGAGACTGGCGGCTTTCATATCACTTTAGCCAAAGATGTGATTGAGGGCGATGATCTTTATACTAAGGAAAACCCAACTACGGGACAGCAAGATTATACTGCTTTTGCAAGTGCTGAAGATGCGTTGGAATCAATTATGCCCTTTTGTCGTGTATTTGTGAATTCAAGTACAGCGGAGTGTGTTATTAAGGATATTGAACATCCTGATTGTGCGATTGAGGCCAGTGATTTGGTGGTGAAATAAATGAGAAACAAAACACGTGCACGTTCTGCATTTACCCTGCTTGAGATTGCAGTGTCTATTGGTGTTATAACTATCGGATTAACGGCAGCAGTGGTTGTGTATTTTACCGGTGTTCGCTGGGCCAATGATGCAAAATTAAATTATACAGCGTATGCAACTGCTCGTTCTGTGTACAACAATGCGGTTGTGTTAAAAACGGATCCGAACTTCGTGGATACTGACCCTGCTGACAATTTGCAAGATTCTTGTAAAGGCTATCTCAATGGATTTTATGTTGTACGTACTGTGGAATCAAAAGTTGATGTAGGTGTGCTGGCTGGTGGAAAGGCGGGTACCATGACCGAAGTTCGCGTCAATGTTTATGACGGTGGTACTGATGTTGATGGTGAAGAAGTGGTAGAGTTGCACGCGAAACTATTTGTGCCTGCGGAGTATGGCCCGTAATGCTAAATTTAAGAAAACCTTCTATGGTGGTGACTGTGCGTGGTTTCACGCTTATAGAGCTGCTCGTGTCTATGAGTATTTTTCTCATGATAATGGCAATGGTCGGTAATATATATACGCGCTGCCTGGCGGTGTCTGAAAAGTCCTTGGCCATTCTTGACCTACACCAGCGTGCAAATGCGTATACAGCATATTTAGATGAAGATTTTTCAACTATGCTCTCTGTTTCGGCTATGAATCTCGATGTCAGTGATGATGGTGATCCTGCGACCATAGCCAATATAATTTTTATGCGTGCAGCACAGGGCGGGTTTAATCGTAACTATCCTGATGCTACGGCGAAAGCGCGTTTATCTGATACGCAGTGGGTTTGTTGGCACTGGGATCATCAGCAGGGTAAGCTTTACCGTGCCGAGAGCCGTGCTTTGCAGGGCAGTTGGAATGCAAAGTTTAATTTAAAAGCGGCAGTGGCGGAAGGTAATAACGACTTATCTACTTATGGCATTATACCAACAGGACAGCGCTATTTTAGAAATTTTATCGGTTCTGGCTCCATTCGCACTAGTGCAGCAAATGAGAGCGCGGAGCGCATGCAACTGTATCGTCGACATGCGCGAAATGATAAGCATCCGCAAAAACTCGAATCAATTAACATGCTCGATATAGATGGAGATGGTGATGTTAATGGTATGACCGCGAAATGGGGTACGCCTCATTTTGAGATGTTGTACAAGACAGGCACGAACAGGCCCAAGGAAAAAATTAGGGAAGATCTGTTCTTCGGTAGTGACGGGCTGCTTAATAACGGCTTTGCGGTCGCGAACAGAGATGGCTTAACCTATAATAAGGATTTCGTCATGATGTTGGGAGACGCGCTTGGCAGTGGTGGGGCGCTTAAGTTTCCAGAAAACCTAATGGATGGTACGACCAAGTCGTATCAACAGCAAATGAAGCAAGTTGGTGAGATGGTTGAATTTATCACCTTGTGCCCAATTAAGGCCGATGGTGAGACCGCAGTCTGGAATTCGGACGATGCGGATGGGGCGATCGCCGGTATTGCGATAAATGGTATTCCGCTTGATGCGCGTGAGCTGGTAGCGTCGCGGCCAGCGTATCTTTTCGTACATTTTGTTTTGCATAATGTTCCAGGAGACGTTTGGGATAATGACGATATTGATGGTGATTCATATTTTTATGAATCGCTAGTTCAGGCAGCTCGCGAGCTCACCATAAGCACTATAACGACTGGTAGTTATTATGAGAAAATGAAAGAGCGACGTCGGGAATTCGTTCGTCTGTTGCGTGATCAGGATTATTACGCTAACGAATTCAGTCATGTGTTAAATTTAACAAGGTAAACTATGCCAATGTTACAATTGTCGTTTAGTAATCGAAGGGGTATGCAGTCAGGGAGTGTTTTAATACTCTGCGTTGGTGCAGTGGTGTTGATGGCAACCTTGGCTACCTATTTTCTCACCGCTGTGGATTTACAACGTGAGGCGGCAAAAAATTTGGGAATATCTCAAATCATTCAGATGGGGCAGTCTACTGCGGTCTCTGAGATGATGCAGAAAATACTTGATGAAGTTGCGACCGGAAAGGCATCGTCCTATCAACGTAAGTGGCGTTATGATTATCATGCTGTTAATATTGATGGTGAACCACGCGGTGACTATAAAGGACCTGCAGTTAATAGCAGCTTAGCAAATGATCATCGTCTCAATTTAGCTCATAGTGATGCTATAGATCACATTTTTAATGGTCTGGATGATCGAAATAACTATATGCAGGATCGCGGTACTTTGGCACTTGGTATTCCTATTCCACCCAAAAATTCAGCTACTCATTATAAAAATAAAGCGTCGTTTGATACCTTTGTTCGTTGGAATGACTTAAGTTTTTTTGATAAGTATTTAGCGGAGGTCGCTGAGGATGATAACCCTATTTATGTCTTGCGCTATGCGGCGCTGGTTTACGACAACGAAGGCTTGATGCCCATTAACCATAATTTCCCTAGTTTAAACCCATCCGCAGCCTTTCCGGATCCACCGGCTTTTGATGTGGGTTCGCCAGATGCAAATAATTACCTACATATGCAAAGCTATATAAATCGCTATGCACGTGCGCTACGTAGTATGACTGGGGCAGAACTTGTGAATATAGGTGATCGGAGTCAGTCTGCTGTTCCATCCAATCAATTTCGTGAAGGTTATGATGAATATGATTTGGAGAATTTATGGGCGGATGCTGGTGGCACTTTATTACATGCTAATTTTAATGATAATGCGAGGGATAATACCCAATTGCGCCTTGCGATAGATAGTATTTTTCGTGGTACTGGAATGGGACGTTGGGGCGGGGGCTACTCAACCTATAATGTGGGTGGTCAACGTATGACGCCGTGGGATGTGGTTTTGGCAGTAAGAAATGAAAGTAATTATGGCCAGGATCGTAATGAGGCCCTGCATTTAACCCCCTATGGACGTGGTATGCGCGATGATTCTTGGCCAGGGGCCGAGAGCGGTGTAAACCAGATAGATGCCAGTGAAGGGGCTGCGCGTAATCCAAATGTACCGTGGCGTATAAATATATTAACGGCATCGGGTAATGTGCTCAACGCAATGACGCATGCAATGTCCTCACATTTACGACATGCAGACGGGATGCCAACGGCTGATTTATTTGGTGCTAATTATCCGGAGGCCTTTCCGCTCTCGCTCGATGCGGGTCGAGATGTTAAGGTTATTGGTGAGCTTGATCCACAAGAAGATGTGGACCGGATGGTTTATGGTCGTAAAGGCCCCGGTGATGGGACTGCGCAAGAATTGAAAAACTGGCAGTATGGCACACAGACATCGTATGCAGCGTGGGTAACTGGTCAGCCTTGGGAGATTAAGCCTGATAAGGCAGATGTTGATCCAAGCTTCCGTGATGTGTTGCCCAAAAGTAGTGGTACTCGCGTTTCCTATGGTGGAATACCTCGGTGTTACAATGTAAGTGAGAATATTTTTGAGAAAGTGCCACATGATCCTTATATTAATTCTTATTGGTGGGACCTGCATGACGCATTTATGCAGACGGCATTCGTAGCCTATCATGCGTGGAATTTTGAGCGTTCAAACCTAAGCGGCGGTTCATGGCACATGGCTGACCCTGAATCCTTTATAAACGTCTACGCTACGGGTACGCAAGTGGAGTCTGATCCAGCAAAAATGCGCCTTCAATTTGAGCGTGAGTTTTTACGTATTATCGGCGAAGGTCTCCCTACTGCTGGATACGCTGTTGGAGATGGTTTATTGGGTAGTCCGGTAACTGGTCATGTGGTGACTACGGGTTTTGGTGATACAGATTCGGGTGAGACGCGTCCTGGCGGTGGCACACTATGGAATAACACCTTTTTTAAATACCCCTCGCAATTAAATCCAACTGCTAATACGCGTGGTATGGAGTACCACCTCAATGATTACCGTATGAGTTTAATGGGCAGTGAGGCTTTAGATTTTAATGGTGATGGCTATGCAGAGAGTACTACCAATGGTTGGAAGTCCGGTAGTCAAACCGTGTGGTCTTGGTGGTGGGATGGTGTACATGAGGTGGCTGATGAAGCTACAAACGGGTGGTTAACAGTGCCGACTTGGTATCGTTTCTACGATGGTGATGCAAATGTGTATCGTTTTGAAAATAATACCTGGCGAGCATTAAGT
>CBDUFM010000007.1:0-15140 GCA_965366325.1 uncultured bacterium | reverse complement strand
TCCGTGCAAAAACCGTCTTCCGCCAAGGGGACTGGGCCTACATCCCTGCCTACGAAGGCCCAGCAATGAATACCCATACCAATACAGAACTGGGCAATGCCGCTGAGCCACAATTATATAATTTATCCATGGACATTGGACAAATAACAGATCTGGCAAAATCAGAACCCGCGCGCGTGCAATCCATGCAGGCGGCACTTGATGCCATTCATGCAGGAGCAAGCACCCGTTAGAACATGCACCAACATCAGTGAATTAATGCAAATCATTTGACATGAAGGCATTGCCAATTTATAAGCGCAACATGGGCAGCTTATCAATTCTTTCTCGCACTGGATTCATGTTAGCGGATTTTCTTTTAGAAAAATACCTAGAGGATATGACAGACCAAGATTTACTGGTACCCATTGATGGCCTTATCAACAATTGGAATAGCCAACTCGCACACCTCATTAACAGTGAGGTCTTTCATATTGGCTCCCTCGGCTACGGCCAGGACATACAACTCAGTGACGCATTTCTGAAAATCTATGCTGATCAACAAACGCCAGGTAAGCAAAAAGATTACCTCAGTAAAGAAGAACTCTTACGCGAACAGCGTTCAGTGCGAAACCAGAGCCTTGCCATACTCGACGCTATTCCTGAAACTGATCATTACCGTGCCCCGCCCGAAACACTTGCTTATTTTGCCAAGGACATCCACGGTGTTTTCACTGGCGAAGTCGCTCATTGGTCCCATCACCTAAGCCAACTCGCCATCATCCGCAAACACCTAGGCAAAACCACGTTCTAGCAGCAACTGCCTAACGTCACCCGACAGTAAGTAGTAGTGAATAGATTTCCTTACAGCAGAAAACTTTTACTGAAGCGTAGATGCTTCCGTCGCTTATTCGCCTCATCACGCTACACGATCACCGCTAATTCATTCAGGCTGCACAGGCCCCAGGTTGGTCATATGCACGAAATCAGTGAAGTCTGGCTCGGCCTCGTCTTCCCCCTTTCGCTCATTGATTGTTTCTGTTAACTTTTCGCAAAAATCATCGAATGCATGATTATCTATAAATGGAAACTTACTGCGCTTGCGTTTAAGCTTATTACTAAATCCACGCAATTGTTTCAGGACCCCAAGCGGTAAATCTCGGTGCGCAAAGCTCATGCAAGCAAACCAAGCACTCCACGCTGCGCTATCATCGCGATGATACGGAGGCTGCATAAAATAGAGGACTCGCTCAATGGCATCAGGATATAATTCAAGCACATTCATCGTTAAATCAGAAGCGGACATATTCCAGCTCTCGCGACGCAAGACCTCAACATCAGCAGGATGCATCTGTGTAGAAAGAAAATACGCCACGCCAAATGCGTGCATACCCCATTTAATACCGGGGAAACGCACAAAGTCTTCACCCGCTACTTGATGACAAAGACCAGCAAAACTTTCAAATGCCGCCTGACTAGGCAGCAGCTGCTTGGCCCGTGGATGGCCTATTTCTAATATTTCCCATACTTCTGGCTTAAGTTTCAACATCATGGCAATACCACAAAAGGCAAACATCTGAATATGTTGTTTGTCAAAATCACTGAGGTCCATCTCGCCCAACATTTTTCCTGCCGCAGGGTTGGGCAACTGTTGTAGATAATTCCAGCCCAGCCAGTCGGGATCAATCGGCGTTGCTTCTGCATGGAGGGTCGTCATGTCAGCCCCCTCTTGTAATTCACCATTATACGCAGTTCGTAATTCAACTAGATCTGCATCATCTAATTCCATCTCTTGCAGTCGAACACCTTGATCAGATAATGACTCAATAATGCCACGCACTTCAAATTTCCCGCCTTGATCAAACCACTTCCTAAACGGCGATTTGAGGTCACGAAATACGTCTACAATATAGGTGTCTGGATCGCGGTAGCCCCAGACCATAAATAAACCAAGACGTAAGCGTGGACCCTCCTGTTTATCGCCGTACTCACTCAGCATATGAGGAACCAGAGTCTCTGCGCAAAAGACATCATGCTCTTCATCTATAACCGACAAATACCGGAGAGCCAAATCGATATAACGGCCGTCATGCCCCACCAATTCATCCATTGCATAGCATAAAGCAGTTGCTTCTGCGTGTATATATAATGATTCAGCATCTGGATAACGAATAAAATTATCCAGCAGTTCTGCTATTTTCTCCGCAGCACGAGGTACCTTGATGGCTTCCTTAAAAAAATTATGATCGTAGCGCTTTTTTCCTTTTTTATCGCGTATCAAAAATATTAATTCATGACCATTACGAATAGCACCAATATCTTGCGTCACGACAATCATTTGCTCAAGTGCATCCAAAATTGATGCTTCCTCAGTTAGGTTTGCAACTGAGATAACAACTTTCCCCATTTCTTCCATCTGTCGTTTAAAACCACGCGGGGTAATTGTTTCAAGTTCAGGCAACCCTTTGGATTCCAAGTGCACAGGAATAAACTCATCTGTTGCCACTAGCTGTTCAGCAGTGAACGTGATGCGGTGACGCTCTCCGTGCTCAACGAGTAAAACATGATCTGCATGCGCACTTAGCAAATGCGTATGGGTACAGCGCATGCTAAATGCTTCCGTGCAATTAGATCGATCACCAGTTGCAGCAGCGAACAATGGCGAACGCCAGGAGCCATCTACAGCCATTTTGCGCACAACACCTGCACGCCAACAAATCCACATAGCATCTGTATCACAAAAAGACACCGTATTCGTGTATTCTAACATGTCGTTCATAGCTTCGTCATAATGTTCACCACGCGCATCACCAAGTAGCAGATCGGCCACCTCTTGATCTTTAGACTCAAAACAGGTTAAATGTGCCGTATGAAATTCACGCACAACTGGGCTATGCACGACCTCAAAACTATGCAGGTCAATAATATTGAAGCGCATCAGAAAACGTGCTGTCCCATCTTCCGCACGCTGACATTCAATATCATCCCAATTCACTAAGGCACAGCGATCATTTTCAAGATCATACCAAGGGCCCTTACGGTCAAAGGTTGTTCGTGGTGGGCTTGGCAATTCATGGTGCGTGCAGCTTCCATCTTCCAAATCAAGGACATCAAATGCGTGCCAATAACCTTTTGACAAAGCGGAATCGCACCAGCGGCTATCACTGGCGGAGTAATAAAGCAGTTTGCCATCTTTACGTTCGCAGAAATATTCCTCATCCACATCTTCCGGTAAATTCCACGTACACAACTCGCTAAAATCTACCAAGGATAAAGCCGTAAGCTTCGTATCGAAACAACGAAAAGATCCGCCCCTAGGTTCAAATTGATGAGAAACATATAATTGTTGCCCGCAACGCGAAATACAGGCGCGACATGATAGACGTGCCTCGAAATCACGCTCAAAGATCAGCTTTTTCTTCTCAACATCCAAGGCCCACAGATGGCCACGCCAATCCATGACCAAACATTTAGTCTCGGTATAAAAATGCTGCAAGACTATCGGCTCGTCATTACCCTTCAGGGGAAATATCCACTCCAACTCTCGTTTCAGGGGATCGATGCTACGTGCAATATAAACACTGTTACTACCCTTACGTTGTATCCATATTTGATAGGGTGTTTCTACCTCTTGCGTTAATTGGTCTTGGAATTCCAACATAATCTAGGCCCTCTGCAAAATGAAGAGCGCTATTAAATATCTATTTTGCACGACACAAGACTACGGACTAAGTAGACAGCCACGCCATTCTCAGCGAATGCTTATTCTGCTTGGAAACCCGGCGCATCGTCAATCAATTGCTTTTCCCCAAGGGTAATTGCTTGCGCACAAGCATGTCCCAAAAGATCTGGCCAACCATAATCAAAGCGACCGCGATGGGCATCCAATGGCAACAACACTGCTAACGTCTCTTGAGCGGGGAGCTGTGCTGGCGCTAAGCCCTGTCCCTTATTATAGAGTGCTGCAATCTGCTTTGCGCTAAGTGCTGTATGCCAAATAACGCACTGCGAGTAAGCACCATTCGCAGACCAACGCCCAGACTTCATCGGGTCTGCACCTCCAATGCACCAGGACTGGCCAGGCGCATAGTCCGTCACCTGCTTAAATGTTTTATCAAGCACACCATCATAGATTATTTGCGCACGCCCATCTTTAACGCGCCAACCCAACAAATGCCACTTATCATCTGCTGGACTAGATGCTTCATAAACGCCAAAAGCCGAACCCATACCGAGCCATAATTTTTTCTTAAAAATTCGAATACCCCAACGCGCCTTAGAATCACTCACTTGATTACAACCTAATAAAAATCCGCTGCCACTGCCGCGATACCAAACACAGGCCGTGTGGTCGAGTTCTGGGCGCTGCGGTAAATGTGTCGTGCTATCAGGATAGGGACGTAGCAATAAGATGTCATCCGGGTTTTTTGTTGCCACAGATCGCTGACTACGTTGCGTAGGCAGTGCCGTGTCTACCCATTGCGCTGCACATATTTTACGGGCCAAGCGGCGTGCCCACAACAAATAGGCTTCGGTACTCGGATGATCCGCTTCCAGATTTGATGGATACTCAATAAGTAATTGCTCTGCGGCAATAATACGCTCCTTACCAAAGCGCTGGGCTAACCATTGATTAAACGCATGCACTTTTTCCCCATCTGCCGTGAGCTCTGTACCAACAATTTCGCGCTGCAACAAAGGACACTCAGTAATTAAATAGTGCTTACAACCGCGTCGCTCAGCATAGGCCTGCATTTTTTCTATATGATTTTTGGTTGCTTCATATTCCGCAAGCAAACTATTCCGTGCCGCCCACAGCACCAAAACACCCTCATAGGCTGTATCGGGCACCAGACCCGTATACATAGCCTGCAAAATAGTCTCAGAACTGGCACCTGGAAATCCACTGGCACTCAAGCGGCCATCACTACTTAAATGCTGGAAGCGACCATCCAACAGTTGTATCGCCGGCAAATAATCTGAACCAACACCACTGGCAAAAGAATGGCCAAGCACATGAATCCGCTTACCTGTCCATGTTACAGGCTGTGCTATGTGCGCTGGCTGCGGCATTTCCTCAGTCGCCTGCTGCGCTGGAAACACTGGTGCTTCTACCGCTGAGTCACCTTCAGTGACAAGGCTGGTATCAGTAGGAACCGCTAATACTGTCTCACCTAATGCTAAGGCCTGCCGCTCATCTAACTGAGCAGGCGGCGCCGTTGGCACAGGGTCTCCTTGTGCCAATGCGTGTTCCACTTCCGCATGATCACGCGGCATAACCATAAGCAGGGTCACAAAGACTGCGGCAATAATAAGTAGTCCACCGACCAGTAACACAGGCGCTGCTGATTTCGCGGGCGCTGCGCTACGGCGCTGCTTGCGGGGCGCACGACGATTGGTTGGCAGCGGCGATGATTGCAAGACATCCGCCTGCACTGTTTCTGCAATTTGTGCCGTTGTAGGTCCAGTAGATCCTGCATCTTGTGCGGCTTTCAAACAGGCGCGCAAGGCATCAATAAACTCGCCTACATGCGCAAAACGATCCGCGCGATCTTTCGCCATCGCACGCATCACCAAATCCGACGTCGCCAAACTCAGATCACTACGATAGGCATGCAAAGACGGTAAGGCACCGTTTAACACAAGGTCAACAATAGCGAACGGCGTGGCCCCATCGTAAGGCCGCACCCCAGTTAACAGCGTAAATAATGTGGCCCCTAATGCATAAATATCGATGCGAGAATCAATATCTTTTTGCCCCAATACTTGTTCTGGTGCCATATACACAGGCGTACCAATGACCTGTCCAGTAACGGTCAAATCCTCAGTGTCATAACGCAAACGCGCCAGGCCCATATCACCAATTTTAATAATGCCGTCTGAATTAAGAAAAATATTACCTGGTTTTATATCACGGTGCACGAGACCCTTGGCCTCAAGCGCTTCCAAGCCCTTGGCTGCTTGGATAATGATTTTCAGTGCTTGCTCTTCGGAAAATTGACCGCGTTTTTTTAACAACTCGTTAATATCACCACCATCAACATATTCCAAAACCAGATAAGGACGCCCCTGCCAGCGACCACAGTCATGCACCGTCACTAGATTCGCATGTTCCACCGATGCCGCTAAGCGACCTTCACGCAAAAAACGTTCAATGAATTCTTGGTCTTCGGCTTCACCTGCTTCGGCACATTGACCAAGCATCATCTTGATCGCTACCGGACGCTGCAATGCACGGTGCTCAGCCTTATAGACCGTGCCCATGCCGCCACGGCCAAGTACACTGATTAATTTATACGCGCCAATTTCCTGCCCGAGTAGCACTTCGCTCGAAGCGCCGCTCGACGCAGCCTGCCATTGCGCAGCTTCTTCAGACCCAGCTGCCAAGGTCTCATCATCCACAGGACCACCATCCACCATATATGCAGATGTATAAGCAGGGGCTCGCGTTTAAAAGCCTGACTAGGCACTAGCGCTCAGCTATGTAGTGAATTCAAGTGCCCCTAGGTCAGGCACCGCACGAACTTGGCCTGCACAATCGTGCTCTACCGATACATCCTCCCCAGCCTTAATCGCTGGACTAGCTGGCTTGAGCTGAAATTTCTGCGGCCCAGTGGTCTAAAGAAGCGACTCTACATCAGCAATATACTGAGACCCAGCTTCAAGATCGGATGCCTCTGTTTATCATTAAGCCGCAAGTAAATATTATGCCCATATGCTGCTGGCAAAGTACCGGCGATGCCGTCTAATATGTTGTTTTTAATAAGCATCTGTTCGGGCTTCTTATTATTGCTAAAGATAGCGGTTTGCCATGACGACGAGGGATTACTATTAATAATGGCATGGCGCACAATCTGAATATTCCTGAACGGTGTTGCCTCCCACAATCACATCCCTATGCCACCGCCAGCATCAATCAGACTCTTACGGATAACAACATTAATCGCATCTTGAATCGTAAAAGCAACATGCTCACTGCCCTTAAACACGTGATTGTTTTCAATCAACAAATCAGTGCATTTCACCTAGACTGTAAGTCCGTTGGAGTAGATGCCATGAAATTCGGAGGCCTAGGCGATTTCGATCAGCGGCTTTTGACTACAGAGATTTTTCCCATGAAACGCTAGCTGCCCATGCGCCGTGCGTAGCGACAATTCCAGCTCCCGCTTAGCGCTAAAGCCACCACTCAGCTCTGCGACTGGATGCTCATAATAGCCGTCAAATGGAATCAAAACAAACAGCGCATGAAAAGGTAGGCGTCCACGGTATTGGAAATTTCCACAAGGTCGCAGCACCCGGCCACCGTACTCCACGGTCGAGCTATCTTCTTGACGCACAAAACTACGCGCACCCTGCCCCTCCGGATATACCGCGCTCACTTGTATATTTGCATTACTAGGCCGCAGGTGCAATGCACTGAGGCAGGATTTAAAATCGACACGTGATGATTGCCCGCGCAAATTAACATCCTCTTTATCAAAGCGATGAATATATTTTTTATCAGCGCGATGCTTGGTCCAGCAAGTGAGACTATCCTGATCAATGCCCAAATCGGATTCAGGCGCATTAAAATGAAACTTTGTGTCAACAAGCTCCAAGGGATTCGTCGCCCCCTTTGGCCAAGCCTTAGTGCGGTCAATCTGATCATAAACAAACCAGACCAGCGCTGGCACGTCTGCTGACGCTGAGCCCGGTAACGGCACAGCAATGACGCTCCGTTTATACACATGGTTTTCATAGAGTGTATGTTGCATAGCCGCCGCTTGATAGCGCTTGCGATGCTGCACATACAATGTCTTGCAGTAGGAGCGATCGTCTATTCGTGGCCCTAAGGGATTACGGCGTATAAGACAACTGAGGCTGTGCGTCCGTTCACTACATTCTTTTACATAAGCAGGCTGCGTATACGTCGCCTTACCAGGATCAGAAATTAACGCACGACCATAGCCTGATATATTAATCGATCCCACGTCATGATGGGCATGGTTATGTGATAACTCGTAACAAAGCATCCCATAATGTGCGCGCGGCCCCTTGCCAAATCCAAATATTTGGAAACCAGAATTACGTAAATCACAAGCTTGCTGCACAACATCTTTCGATGCTGGATACGGCTGCTTATGCCACCAACGCATGCCGGCCAAACCCAATTCCCAACTTAATGACTCCATGACATTCTCGGTCTGAAAAACTGGGCTCAAAAACTTCAATGCTGGCAATCTAAAAAATACACTTGCTTGATGCCACACGTATTTTGACTCTAGGCGCGACGGACCACAGTCACCAATTAAAGGATAATGCCCGTCATTCTGCAGCACATGCTGATAAAAAGTGAAGGATTTTTTACACAGCTCGCGAATCTGTGGCGGCACGCCGCTGCCACTATAGTGCAACGCCATAGTGGCTCGCAGCAGATGTCGCTGATTTACCTCCTGATATCCAAATCCCTCACGTGCATAGCCATCCTCAGTATAGACATGACTAAGTATACATCCATTTATTAATGTTTCCTTAGTCCACTGCAACCAGCTAGGCGATTGCTTAAAATCCGGAAAATAACAGGCTGATACACAGACGCCCACCACACAGCCAAGTGGATGATTATATTGAACATCAGCACCTGTACCGCGAAAGGAATAATCTGTCATAGCTAACACCGCTTTTAAGAGCTGCAATATTTCGCAAGGCTTCAACAATGAACGGATCAAAGGTAATGACGACGCTATTTCATACAGCGCATAATTAAAATGATGAGGGCTCACATTGTCATCACCCGCATGCCATTCAAACATTGGCGGCAACGGATCATCTGATAATACTGGTGCAACTGTTGGTATCTGATGAATTATTTTATTAATTCTTTTCCGATAGACATCCTCACCCGTTAGATGATACAAACGTGCATAATAATTTATGAGATGGCAATTAATATTAACATAAGACTGTCCTCGACTCCGTCTTTTGGCCAATGTCCTTAATGAATCTATCGACCCTGGGTACTCTTTCTTAATATGTGTACATAAATCTTCTATCTCAGATTCGGCAATCACATGCTTAAATGGCTTGGCAAACATAGATGCCGCAGCGGCAAGCGCTGCTTTATCCACATCACCCGCCCGTAGTAAGTCTCGCACTGGAGCAAATTTCTTCTGCTCCAAGTTCAACGCATCTAAGAATTCTTGGTTTGATAGATTAAATTGCACCATGCCCCCAGTCTTGCTGAATATACTCAGACATACGGATAGACACATTACTCTCCCGCTGTCCACCTTTAACTGTATAGGTCTTGTTACGCTCATCCGCTTTAATCGTCTCAGTATGCTCACCACCCTTCCACGTGTGCGTAAGCGTCACAGGCAAGGCACCTGGCTTTTTGTAATGTGCGTAAATGCCATAAACCTTACATAGACTACCACCTTGATACTTAAAGCGCACTAAAACCGATTTCGGTTTTGCCGTCGGACACTTAGATTCCCACACATTACCCTTCACCTTAATACAGCCGGGGCTGTAGGCACGGCCCTGCTCAAAATCAATAAACCCTTCAAGCGATTGTCCCCAAAACTCCTCTGAATGCGCTTCATTATAAACACTCTTCTGCTTAGCGGCCAACTGCCACGTCGCACCGTCATCCACGGAGAAAGCGACTTCATAGATACCTTTACGTCCGCCAAATTTTGCCCCCGCCTGCACACTGACGATTTCACCAGGTGCATCAATTTTATACACGACAGAGCCATTACCTTGGACATGACCAGAAATAGACGGCGTCCATTTCTTAAAGCCCTCCACCTGATGGGCCGTGCGTTTAAATTCTTCCTCACTGACACTGACATCTGGGGCATACAGTAAACAGTCGAGATCTGAACGGGTAAACGTCATTTCGGTATCACCATCTACAAATGGCAAACTTGCAGGCGACAATTGGCCAGACAAATAGGATGAAAATGATTTGAGACCAGCGCCCTTTCCTGAAAAACTAATTTTGATTTGCCAGCCATATTTAGTCAAGAATGCTGGCGTTAAATCCAATTTAAATGCCCCGCCGCCAGTATGCACCCGCGTCCATGATGCGCCCAAGTCAAATGAGTACGACAATTCACCTTGATTGTTATTAAATTCCCCTTCAAGAATATAACCATTTCTATCATCATCATTCGTCGTTAAATCACCAGCCGTGCCCGCGCAACCGTACGGGCTATAATAATTGAGTACCAGCTCGCTCGCGACGTCATCTTTATCCGCCTTAAGGTAAGGCTGCTTCTTTTGATGTTTAACATTCACTGTGCTTAAAGACGCATCCAGAAATGATGTTTTTTTCAGGTCAGGTTTATAAATTAATTCCCAGTTACCAAACCTAGCCACACCAGCTTCTGTAAATAAATAGTACGACTTATCACGCTGTGGACCCTGCTTAGTCTTTCGCAACAGCCTTGAGTAACTACAGTCAACTGCTGGCACATAGTAACGATAATCTGGTGCCCATTGGCGGTTAAAATAACGAGTGAATGTTTCACCATCACGCAAGCTCAGGTTCATTGAATGGACACCAACCTTACGCCCGTACATAGAATATTTGACACCATCCTTTAGACAACCCCACATACTATTCGGGCCATCGAATTTAAAATTGTAGGATGGCTGTTTTGCATGTTTATCAAATAGTAGATTCTTATTCGCTTTAATGTCATCAATGGATGGTATCTTTCCGGCCCTGTCACGTACAAAACCCATCATATCTGAATCGAGATAATGCCATGAGCCATCGTACTTCACCTCAGGTGCTGTATGACCGTTAACACCATTGACGCGACCAAGCAAGCCCGCTGCATTAAATAACTCATTTTGATATTTTGATTGCGAACCACATAATCCATGTGCATAGACATTAACCTGCTTAATCGTATCCACCAACTTTGTATTTTCACTAAAACTATTTTGTTTACTCAACATCGCACCGTTAGGCTCTTCAATCGCCTCATGATGATAAAAATGTGTGACCACATACTCAAAAACGGCCTCAGCCTTTTCCTGATCACTCATACCCGGCTTAATGATGTCCTTAATGATCTGCTCAACGCTCGAGGCATCTGGATTCTTATTACTCACCAGCTTGAGGCCTGCAGCGTGTTCAGCTGCTATCGCAGAGCTACAGAACAACAACGACAGGGCCGCAGTTAAAGTATAACGATGTATATTTTTCATTACACAGGTGATATTTGCTATTATGTGCATGTGATGGTCCTTTGTTGTGAATATTATCAATGTAATTAAAGATAGCAGATCGCCTGCATTCTACACAGCAAAACCAAGCATGCAAACTTCTATAACACCTATCATAACAATGAACTTTTTTTAGTACGCTTAGGCCACAATAAGAACAGTCAACAGCCCCTAAGTCTGCTGATGCGATACGGTTTAACTCATCGACGCTGACGCATCAGGAACAGCAAAAATTGCTGCGTAATGTCAAAGCCGCCCTCATGCCCCATGCGTGGCTTATCAATTATCTGCTTCGGCCCCTGATAGGCATTATAAGCTGCATACACCGTTGTCGGCTTACAGGTCCCATCCACAAAGCCTACGCTCATAATCATTGGCACCGCGGTATGCTTGGCAAAATTCACGTTGTCAAAATACGGTGCCGTAGCCAATACAGCCGCTGGACTGCTGCTGCCTTCTAAAAATAACAAATCAGGGCGCGGCCAACCAGTTACACGATCAATGGCAAAACCAGTCAAATCGCAACCGGCCGGAACCCCAACAGCGATAGCAGTCACGCGCTTATCTAAATAGGCGCCTGCAAAGCTTTGAAATGCCCCTTGGCTACCACCCATAATCCAGACGTTTTTCTGATCCCACAACGGGTCCGCACACAGGTAATCGAGCGCACGCCGTACACGCAAAAACATATTGGTAAAGTAGGCCTGCTCTGGTGGCCCATCCATGCCACGCCGTGGGTAAGCCTCCAATTCCTGCGCCGCTAATTCCTGATAATACGCATTCTCACGGCCATTCTCAATCCCATGCGCATTGATATCCATAGACAAGCACCCCATGAGAGCCTGCTGTGTCGGCGATTGAAACTGCGCTGAGCGCACACCCGCTCCCTGACAATTTAAAAGAATGGGATGGCCTTTTTCCACTGCCTGCGCAGGGCGACACAGATAACCGCTCACAGGAACGTCATCAACGCAGTCAATCTTCACATCCCAGCGCTTAACAAAGCCATCATGCACTAATGTTTCCGTCGCCTGCAGTGGCACGGCCGCTAAACGCGCAAGCTGTCCATCCCAAAACTGCTGATAATCCGCCGGGCAATCCACGCTAGGCTTTATTTTATGTGCGTCAAAACCGATAGCTATTTTATGGGACGCCTGCTCACCCGTCGCTGCGGTAAAACTAAACTCGCATTCAAGAAATCCGGGCTCATTCAAACTTCCCGAGCAACCATCACCCGGATCAGACAAATCAACCGTTCCGCGCGCAATCTCATCCTGATTATCTTTACGCAACACCCATTCCGCCTGACCCTCACGCCAAGGCAGCATATCACAGCTCGCCACAGGAAAGAAATACGCTGTTTCACCGCAGGCTAAGTGATAACTGTGTTCACTACTGAATATTTCAATTTGATAATTTGGCATAGCACTCATCTCATATTAAAAATATAACTTACTTAAGACTCAAGTCCCCAACTTCTACATCAACAAAACGCGTACTCAAGTCATCCACAACATTTTTCCCCACTGTCACATGCTCACCCACATTAAAAGCATCTAACGCATCTTTCTGGATTATGTTATCATGAACTTGGACCTGCGAGACGATATCCAACACCTGAATAGCATGGTATTCTTTCCGATCAAAAGAACAAATACGATTGTTATGAATTTCAACATTATCTCCGTGTTGAATTTCAATCGCCTTGTTACAACCACCAACAATAGTGTTATTCTTTACCACCGCATTTTTTATATGATGTGCATTCTGGCGACCGCTCGGATTACCCAGAGAAATCGCCTTGTCACAATGAATAAACAAATTGTTTTCCACCACGACATCCTCAGACAGGACCCATATAAACACAGCCCCGCGACCGCGACCGCTAGCGCCACGCATTCCAACAAAAGCATTATCTGCAATCACCCAATCTTGCAGTGCCATCAAATCTAAGCCACATATGTAATTCCCCTCATCCGGATCAACTAAATCTCGCTTGGGATGATCATTGACGAACAAACAATACTGAACGCGGCCATGCCGTGGTCGGTTCCATTGTAAATGCTCATCAGCCATCGGGTCATAACCCAACTCCTCTTTAGTATATGGCATATGATCAATGCGGAACGGACCGGTGCCCTTCAATCCACGCGCCCAAATATTATGGAATTTCACATTATATATAGTGAGATTATTTACACGCCCATCACCAATGAACATAATGCCGTACTTAGGGCTATTGGCGACAGTCAAATCTGCGATGCACACGTGGCGACAGCGAATTAGCTTGATGATCGACGGCGCCCTGTCGCCGCCAGACATCATGCGCGTACCCAAGGGGATATGCTTCTGATTAAACTCCGTATCGCCATCTAAAATCACATCATCGCGATTGCCCGTTTCGCCACGTATACATACATAATGTGTATTTAAAATGCAATCACGCGGCATCACATAGCGACCCTTAGCGATCAGGATAGTCGTATGCTCTTCGGCGTCTTCAATAGCATGAATAATTTCCCACGGCGTAGAAACGCGAACAACCTTTCCTTCTGGCGGTGCTAATGGCGGTGCTGCTGGCACCTGTTTCAGAATGTCATCCATACGATCGAATTGAGGGTCTCGGGTAAACATAAAATCTCCGTGGAACGTGCGTGCGTGTTCGGTTTATAACAATATTCAAAAATAAGCACTTTTATCTCAGATCCAAACACAAAAATAGAATCTCATAACAGCGCTGCGCAGATGATACACCGGCTCAAGCACTACGATAAGTCACAAGGTACGCGAGCTTCGTTTCCTATAACAGAAACATTAAAAATAACCGAAAGACACGGTTTAAACGCTATTCATTTGTCATGCCCCTCAGATTAATTCCGCATTCCATGACCAGGCTCACAAGGGACTCAGATGCACCACGCACTTACAAGTATTTTAATAACATTTTTCATGGTTTATAACACAATGCTACATACGGCGGAATCCACAAATACTGCGGAAAAAGTCCTCTTCGACTTTAACGATCCCAAAGACGCGCAATTAGATTGGGTCAAAACATATCAGAAAAATCCATTACTAGAGATTGTTGGCGAAACCACAGCCAACGACTTTAAATTAAAGATGACACTCAAGGGTGGTGACTGGCCCGGCTTCACTCTTCCAGCACCAAAAAACATTAGCGCTTATGAAGCATTTCGCTTTGAGGCACACAGTGCCGGCCCACTCTCACTGACCGTTCGCATCGATGATCACTCCAGTACGGATTACAATTCACGCTTTCACCATAACTTTAAATTAAAAGCCGGGCGCAATCTCTGCCAGATTGAAATTAAAAACATCGCACAAAAAATAGATGACAAAAACATCAAGGCTGTCGTCATTTTCTGTAACAAACCGCCAGAGGGTCTCGTCGTCCATCTCGATAATTTTTCTCTTGGACCAATTAAAGGTGAACAGGTCCCTTTTATCCCCTACGCAGAACGCAAAGATCTCCAACCTACATTAGATATCGTTACCCCACATTTCGCAGTCGGCAAACCACTGGCAGGCGGCCCCTTAAAAACATTTTTCTTAACTAGCATTGTTCAAGGTCGTGAAGTCGTCGAAATGATGCAGCGCATGGACATAGACCCCAGCGTCCAGCACTGGGACAGCTCCTATGGGCGCAACACTTGGGGTATGGGTGATTTCTATGGCAAACGTGGTCACAAAACTGACTACAACTTAATGCAAGAATACCTAGCCAGTTCCATGCAAGGCCCAGAAAAATTTGAATCACTCATGCTCTTCACCCCACAAGGCTGGGAGCGCTATGGGAAATCTGCACAAGACGCACTAATTAAGCGTGTCAAGGAAGACGGTTGTGGATTAGTGTTTGTATTCCCTTACCCAGGTGCAGAAAAGAAACCGTGGCCGAATAATTTACGCGACATCAATGC
>CBDUFM010000006.1:0-17029 GCA_965366325.1 uncultured bacterium | reverse complement strand
GATGAATGGCAGTCTAGCAAAGGTCGCCGACCTCAGCGCCATGAGTGGCATATGGTATGCACGCTACGATCGCAGTGTCGGTAGCGTGGAAAGCTACCAGGGTACGTTTACCGTCGATGACCAAGGCATTATTCAAAGCTCCAGCGGTGATTTAACACTCAGCAACGGCCGCATCTACATGCACGATGGTGCTGTGGTCATGCACGCACACAGCAGCGAAAATAATGCCTGGGTAGAAGTCGACTGTACCGGCAGCGGTGATGCATTAGCCGTGAGCGGCACTCTGATCCTTGATACCGCCTATGGCAATGATGGTAGTTTCGTGTTTCAACGCGAACCATTTGCAACGGCACCCGATGTCGCTGGTCCATGGATGCTTCGCGTTAATGGCAGCCCACAATTATATGCCGTTTTAGATGACCACGGCACCGTCACAGACGCATCAAACTTTTTTAATAATGGCGGTCATTATTCCATCGATAACGCTGGTGATTTCACCATGCATTTAAATGAACACGGTAGCACTGGCATTGATTTCGTCGGGAATTTTAGCGACGACAACAACGGCACCTTTACCCAACCGGCCAACGGCAGTTTAGAAAAGATTGCTGATCCCAGCAGCATGGCTGGCTTATGGTATGCAACTTGGCGCCACAGCAGTCCCAGTGCAGACGAAACCCTCACTGGCACCTTTACCGTTGATAACACAGGGGCCATTATTTCTTCCACCGGTCAATTAAGCTTAAGCAGCGGGCGCATGTATTTCTCAAACGGTGGCGTAGTGATGCATGCCCAAACACCACGCAGTGATGCGTGGGTTGAAGTTGATTGTCATGGAACGGGCACGACACAACTCGTCACTGGCAGCATGAATTTAGACACAGCCTATAACAGCGATGGCAGCTTCCGCTTTTCACGAACCCTCTCACTTACCAAAGCTGATGTGGCGGGACCATGGCTCCTACTGATTAATGGCCAAGCAGAACAATATGTCATCTTTGATGGCGTTGGTGCACTAGAAGCTTCTAACTTTTTTGGCACCGGTGGAACCTACAACGTTGGCGGCAGTTCCCTTTTCATGCAATGGTTTCAAAACTTTGGGCCAAACATTTCTTTTAACGGTACGTTTACCAGTGCCAGCACAGCTATTATCAGCTCCTATCCCGGCGCCACGCTGGTGAAAGTCAGCGACCCGGCTGCACTCGCTGGCACATGGGGCGGCACCCTTAGCAAAACCACACAAACCTACACCACCAAAGACATCACCTTTACGATTAATAACAGCGGACAAATCACCGGATCGACAGGCGACCTCAGCATCAGCAGTGGATTCGCATTCATTGAAAACGGACAAGTCGTTATCCACGGAAAAACCACTAACACGGATGCCTGGGGCGAATTTGCCTGCTTTGGCACCGGTGATAGTAGCAGCCTCAGCGGCAGCATGGGTGTCGACTCACCCTATGACGTTGATGGCACATTTTTATTCACCAATCCAGCGCCGGTTAATAATTAAATAACAACACAACATAAAGCAGCACGACACAGCGTGACGCAATCTGAAACAACTTAAAAAAGCAATGCCCAGCCCGACGCCTCAGGCTGGGCATTTTTTTCTAGACCGAGCGACACGCACGAGCCTGTTTCCAAACAACAATAAGCCCTAAGCTGCATCCATGCATTATTTCGTCCTGCAACGGCGTTTCTCTGAACAGACCGCACTGTGGAGCGTCACCAATACCTCACCCGGCTTCTTCCCCATGATTCAACGTGGTCATAGCATTCCCGCAGCATTCAAACTAGCGGCGGTGGATGACCTACGCCGCGATAAAGAAGCAATGGAATTCGAATTACTCGATTTTAATGGTAACGGCAATGGCGCCTTGATTAGCTCAAACTTTAAAAACTGCATCGAGAAACTGAATCCAAAAAATGTCCAAATACTTCCTATCTCCCTAAATTTTATGCAAACTGATGCTGATTGGTTCCTCTTACATCCCATCAAAGTTTACGGTGGGCTCATCGACATGAAGCGATCCCACGCTAAGCGCATTAACCTCGAAGGCGAACTCATCATTCCATCAAAGGTCCATCTCTGTTCCAAGAAAATGCAAACGTTAGACCCACAAGAACAAGTCGTATTTACCCTCGCTGAAATACCGGAAATATTAGTCATTAACGAGATCTGCGCACACGCATTAGAAGCAGCACATTTAAGCGGATTTAAAGCCATTCCTTTAGAAGCATGGCATGAAAGCCTGTGTTATGACGACCCTTATTTAGCCCCACACCATCACCCCCATCACCCTGACAATCTTCATTCGCAGTAACGAAATATGTGCAAATTTACAGCGACGCGTCAATGCCATGCGTTTTAGCCCATGCAGCCGTTGTCGGCGCACGACCCTCTTCATCTAAATTAAGCTGCACAAACGTATCGCTCGCACCAATACCGCTGTCTTGCATATCCGTAAATGGATAAACTTTACGGCCCCATAATACCTGAATTTGAACGCCCTCTTGCAGGACATTATTCTCCCAACGCACAAAGCGCCACTTGTCCGCAAAGCGATGATTATCGACCGCCTTCATGATAATGCCGTCCTTAGGTCCACGCACGACATTGTTATAAAAATGTACTGTTTTTGATTCGCGAGGCCAAGCAGCAAGCACACGCAAAGTATCGGCATCCAAGGGCCCTTTAAATGACGCCTCTGGCTCATCCAGCGGAATCGCCGCCTTCGTGCCACCACCCATTAAATTAAGCGGACCAAGGAAGGTGTTATGATGCACCCAAATGTTACGCACCCATCCAGGCTGCGCACCAACCAGGAAATATCCACGAACTAGGTTGTGATGAAAATCTATTTCATCATTACAATCTTGCGCAGCAAACATTACTTCACCATAGAATCGATTACAACGATAGGTATTCGCCCAACCGTTATCCTTATCAATGAAACATTGGCCGCGTTCAATTTTTTCAATGACATTACCTTCGATCACCGAATCGCGCACTGTATACAAAACAAAGGCTCCCCCATGTGTACCACGCGGTGACCAGTAGTGACGATCATAAAAATGACAATCCTGAATCACCATATATTGATAACAATTCGCCTTACTACGCTTGCCCCAAACATCACTAAACTGACGCTCAACTGCATAAGTAAAAATAAACGCCGGATTTTCACGATAATCTGCCCACAAACTATGCATACGGCAACGACGCCAAGATAAATGCTTTTGCCCATGTCGCAGAACAAACCCGAAATAGCAAAAATTCTTGAACTCAATGCCATCAAAACTTGCGCCATCTGTACCGCCGTTTAAGGCAAAACGATGACCCTCTTTTATTGTTGACGGCTCCTTTACCTTGCGCGCTTTCTGTTTATCCAATTTAGCATTCCATTGCTGTTCTGACCACGCGAAATCAATTACCGGTTTTTCTTGCGGGTAGGCCAACCATCGTCTCGGCGCCTCTGCAGTAAAACGCAAAACATTTTTCGCGCTCCGACCTTCCACTTCAGGCACATCAACCACATACGTCCCTTCACGCAAATATAAAATAGCTTGCGCAGAATCTGTCACTCCTTCTCCAGCAGCCGCACGCATGACACTACGCCACGGTTGCTCAAATGTACCCGGATGCGCATCATCACCATCTGGACTAACAAAATAAAAACCAGTCTTAGCCACTTGAATATCATAGCGCTGCTGTGCCTCTAAGCCGCTTGCGTCTATTGCCGTAATGGTCACCGATTCGCTGCCCTGTGCATCAACACTTGGCGTCCATGTCACAATTCCCTCAGCACCATCAATTTGCATCCCTTGCGGTGCCTCCTTCAAATGAAAACGATAAGGCCATGTCCCGCCCTTTACACAAACACGAATGTTATATTCAATGCCTGGGTACGCACGCATCTGTGGTAACGAAATGAATTCAGGCTTTGCCAAACTCGGCGCTTCTTGTGGGCTTAAGTATAAAGAGCCCATCGCCTCGATCGATTTAGCTGGCGCCTCTACAGCCAACAAAACGGAGCCAAGCTTGAATCCATAAACCAGCGGTAATAAGATCAATACCAGAGTAGATAAAGATTTCATAACACCTTCCTTCTTCTAGGCAGCGTGCTCAGCAGCAACAGCTGTGTATGGGCTATACAGGTGCACCATGGGTGCTCCAATATGCCTAAGCTACACCCATCTGAGCACGAATCAACCCAATCACCCAGATACTATTAAATCGTAAATCTTAAAACGGCGCGACTTAAAGCGTACCCCTGTCCCATCCATCATCCTGGCCGTCTGTCTGACTGTCTTTATCAGTGGCTTCACTGTTGTCCCAGTCCTCATCAGTGGTCGACGGCGTAGGCGCTATCAAACCAACCCACTCGGCCTCATAGTGGATGAGCGCCGCACAAATACCCTGCTCACGCGCAGCCTGCACTTCTTCATCGTTCGAACAAAAATGCACGTCCTTATCACAGACGCCGCAATGGCGAATGCGCGGGTCAGCACGCGGGGTTAAAGAAAACCAACGCTTGGGACAACGAAATGCAAACATCGGCTCACAGGTAATCCGTGATTCATAATCTTCATAGACGCCTGTCGCTAAGGCCATATCTGTATAAAATGCGTAATCCTCTGCACTAATCAGGGTACAGCTCAGTTCTCGACGCCGCGACATAAAGCGTAAGTCATCAATCTGTTCAATGCTTAATGCCTGAGCGCTTATCAGCTGCAGCATCTCCGCATCAGCCTTGATCACCAAAATCCCATAACGCCGACAAAGCTGCGCGGGCAAAACAGAACGACACGCATAAATCTGTTCGACTATCTGCAGATCTACCATAGTCCACCCATAGTAAACCGCCATTTCAATATTACTACAAGGACCGAGCACATACCGTAGCCACGCGAGCCTAGCAATTGGCCACTAAATCCCTTTTACCACTGACGCTAGCAAGGATCCGCTCGGGTGACAAGCCCCACGGACGGCAATCCACCTGCATGCCTAGTGTGACGCATCTGCACTTGTCGGACTGGACCCGTTCTCAATAGCATTGATCCGGTGCTGAAAAGGCATTGAATCGCAGATAGTTTTGTGGTATATACCATAATGGCTATTGAGCAGCAGCAGATAGAACAGTTCTTTGATCGGGTACTCATTGACCAATTAGATTTGCATAATTGTCGTTACCACGCTCGCCAAGGCGCCTGGTCAACAACACACGATAGTCAGGAACATTTTCTAACTTTTGTGGAACACGGCTCACTACAGGTGCAGCTTGAAGATAACGTGGTCACCGTTAACGGCGGTGAGTGCTTGTGGGTGCAACCGGGCACAAAGCGAACAGTCCTAGGCACTGTAGATGGGGCAACGGTTCGGCATATCAATCTGAGGTTTAGCTTACGCGCCGGGCGAACGTATTTTGGTTTATCGGCGTCAAAGAAACCCCTCTACCAAGGAGCGCAGAAAATTCGCCCGGAATTAGAGGACATTATTGCCTGGCATCTTAGTTACGAACGACCAGCATCGCGCCTGCGCTATTTGGTCTACGGCGTGCTGTGGCATCTTATCGAGCTACAACAATCAAAACGTGGTGAAGCCGGACGACTAAGCGAACGCCAGGCCATGCTGTTACAACGTTTTATTACAAACCATATGACAGATAGCATAGGCCCAGCCGACATGGCAAAGGCATTAGACTTAAGCCACGATTATTTCACCAGGGTCTTTAAAAAGACGTATGGAGTGAATCCACGTCAATATCTACTAGAAGAGCGCTTACGCCAAGCCGCTGTGTATTTGATTGAAACAAGCGTAACCATTAAGGACGCAGGCGCTTCAGTAGGATTTGAGGACAATAATTATTTTTGCCGACAATTTAAACGCATCATGAAACTAACACCGACTCAATTTCGCAATCGCGGTTATCTCCCCGTCGAATGTGAAATGAATTGAACACGGTTTATAAAAGGACAGCGCATAGCAATGAACAGCACCTCGATCACAGTTCTCGGCGTTTGCATACTCATAATTATTTCCTCCACAACGTTTGGGGCAGAGGACGGTTCAGAGATCTCAATCGCCCTTTACCAAGGTGGTCGCATCGCCGTAGTCACGCCAACCTACGATGACACCAAAGCAACGCATATCACCAGAATGGTTCCACTATTCAAAGAATTCGGCTATCGCTGTAGCTTTTATATAAACAGTGCTCGCGTAGGGCCTAAAAAATCAACCACTTGGGAACAGTGGAAAGCAGTAGCAAAAGATGGCTTCGAAGTGGGTAACCACTCTAAAAGCCACTGGTTAAAAACGGGTCAGGATGAATGGACGCGCGATCAAATCATTGGTGGCTACGAAGATATTTTAAAGCACACCGAAGTTGCCCCATTAACCTTTGCCTTCCCAGGTGGCTCTGAAAACGAAACAACATTGAAGATATTTCATGAAAGCGCCCACATAGATTACAGGAATCGATCACATAAAAAAAAGGGCGACCGCTTATGGGTCGGTGAAAAAAAGCAGGTAGCCGCAGCGATGCCCGGATTCATTGATCGGGTTCTGAATCACGAGGAGACTTGGAATAAGGCACAATTGTCCTGGATGATTACGGTCATGCACGATATTACTGACGAAAAAGAACAAGCGGTACGCGCTATGCTGAGCTATATCAAACAGCATGACGACAAGGTGTGGTGCACAAGCTACGCCACGGCAACCTGCTATGAGAAAGAGCGCGAAGAATCTCAGCTGACGATCGTCAGTAAAAATAAAAATACATTAACGTTCCTCTTAGACAATGAACTGGACAACAAAATTTACAATGTGCCCTTAACGGTGCAAATTCCGGCTCCCGCAAGCGTGACACAAGCCACCGCCGAACGCAAAGGTCAGAAACTCAGCGCGACAATAAAAAACGGGCATATTCTCGTTGATTGTGTCCCTGACAAAGAACCCGTCCAGGTTAGCTGGCAATAAGAAGCTTGCTCTGAACCGCCATGCGCTTCGGAAAAATCTAAGACCGTATACTTAAGGACTATCACCTATGTTACGCAAGAGCTTGATTGCAATCATTGTCCTAACGATTTCACCATTGCTTTCGACCGCCTGCACAGCAAGTGAACAGGAGCTTGCCGACGGCGCGACCGTCCTGGTTTATACGGATGCATTATATCAAAAAGGCGCAAAAGCCGTGGGGAAGTCCTATCGTGAGGCCTTAGCTAAAAGGAAGATTAAATGGACGGTCAAAAAAGCTAAAAGTGGCGGCTATGCAGCACTGGCGGAAAACATAGAAAAAGAACTACTGAGCCGTCAAGTCGATCATATTATAGTAGCCCTTGGCATCGACGACTTATGGGAATTCAAGAAGGAACAGCCAAGCGAGCAAAGCTTAGATGATTACACAAAGTCAATTCAAACAATTGTTGATAGCGTCTTAGCTGCAAACAAAGGCATAAGCCTATGCACACCCCATCAGATACAGGCAGGCCGTGTGGAGGCTGCTAACCAACGCATAAGTGCCGGCGCACAGCATATCAAAGAAATTGCCCAAAACTCACTATTAGTCGTGATTGATTTCTACGACGCCTTTGCGCAAAAAAATAAAAGCGAGGACCCCGGCAAGCACCTAAAAGGCATCACCACCAAAGATGGACTCAAGCTAAATAGCCATGGCGATGACATTATTGTCGACAGCATTGCGCAGACATTGAATTTGACCAAGGGCGGACCATCTCAAGTTGCGAATCTTGGTCGTCCACCAGCAAAAGGCGACACCTATGTCTTTCTATGCTCGGCAGCCTTCAAAAGAACGGTGTCCAATCTTGGGGCCGAATTAAAAGAACATTATAAAGAGACCATGAACGTAGAAGCGCCACGCGTGGTCCACATTACCTGGGATCAACGAATCTTTACTGAAAGCCCAGATATTGATGTCCTTGCCAAAAGTAACGCAACCGCAATTTTTTTATATCCGGGCAGTAATGTCATAAGCGCTGGTGGGAACACTGACAAATTAAGTGATGGCACATTTCGCGCCGCTTTGCGCCAGCGCATTACAGATATTCAAGCGGTAAACAAGTCGCCCATATTTCTTTGCACGCCACTACTGTATGCTGACGCGGGAAATAAAACGCTGCTCAATGGACCCAATTTTAAGGCCAGTCAGTTATGGGCCGAGGAAACCAGAGCCGTAGCCAATGAGATCGGCTTAGGCGTTATCGATCTAAATAACATGTGCGTGGCATATGTTGAAAAGCATGGTGCTGACGGCGTGTTTTTTGCAGGGCGCAATCGCGGCGGCTCAGGCATATCCGATTTCGAGGCTACCGGCTTCAATATGAGCTTCATCTCCAATGCCTTTGCTGATGCACTTAATTTTGACGCCAAGAAATAGCGCTCGCTACCTAAAAACTGAGCACGTAGGAATATAGCATCCATCCGGTGATAATAAATTATTGAAATCCTCATCCAAAATGCCTAGGATAGAGCCTCGGCTTTTTTGCTTAGAGGCTGCACAAACTCTAGCCTTCAAGTAATGCGCCTTCATTAACAGCATTGAGCAATTGCAATCTGTGCGTTTTGTTACATGGCCGTTTCGTAAAGGGGTAATCATGAAAATTATAGTCCTACTGGTTTTATGTTGGAATCTATCGACTGTGGAACTCTTGAGCAGTTTAGATTCAGGGATGAGAATAGATAAATGTATTGGCCTCATGAAAAACAATGAGCCACTGACGCGTCGCACAGCCCTTGGCGTGATAGCAATGACGAAACACGATTCCATCAATCAGGAGCTCTTGGCACTCGCCATTAAACAAGCACAGAGCGCAGAAGAATTTGATAAAACCGCGAGCCTTTTGGCCTTATCACCCAATCGCGACATGTGGTGTGAACAATTGTATCAAGTAAAATCAGGTCAGGTACTCGCGGCGGCTACCCAAGCGGCAGCCGCTATGATGCATGTGCTCAGCCATGAGGATGTCGAAAACATTCCCATTGGTGATGTCAAAGGACGCCAAGCCAAGGCATTCAATGCGTCATTCACTGCAAGCATTAACACCTCACTCGTTTTAAAAATGCTGCAGTCAAAATCCACTCTCATTAAGGAATATGCCCTTATCGCCGCCGCTTACTTACCCAACAACGCCTTTGACCAAGCGGTGACCGAAATGGATAGTAAAAGCGGCATAGTACCGGGTGCTAAATTGCTTTATTTCGCCAGAAGCAAAATGGACTTAGATCCGTCATTGCTGGAAATGGCGATGGGCCGCCTCAGCAAACAGCCTGCCATACTACGTTCCCCAAATGGTGACGTCATGAACAATGTCATACGCTTACCCGCAGTGCTTTTCGCTAGTGAAGCCTTAGGGATTCATCAGTCCCCCGCCCATCTAGATCACCTCTATGCAGCGCTAGAGCACAAAGACCTCCGTGTGCAAATAGAAGCAGCAAAAGCAATCGGACGCATTGCAGATCCTAGCAGCGTTGAGCTGTTGTTAGAGAAGATTGCTGATAAGCGCTCGCGCTTGTGGCCCTTGCAGATACAGTTACTCGATTCATTAGGAAAAATCCCAGACGTGAAATCCATTCCTGTCTTGATCAAGATGCTGGAACAAAACCAAGGGCGCATGCGCCTACATATCGTCTATGCACTGAATGCAATTAAAGGGAACAAAAGCACCTACCAAAATGCCAAGCAATGGTCACAGTGGTGGACGGAACAGGCGGCTACTTTTACCGTTGATGCATCGCGTAGTAAGCAATTTCGACAAACATATTTGCCCATAGATATGCATGTGCCAAGCAACGGTGATTTTTATGGCTTACCCATTTATTCAGATCGACTCTGTTTTGTGGTTGACACCTCGTACAGCATGAAAGGTGACAGAATTGCCAATTTACGTGAGCAGCTAACGATGTCGATTGAATCACTAGAAAAATCGGTCTTTTTCAATTTGGTAGACTTTGGTGGCAAAGTAAAAATTTATTACGAAGGCGATTTATGCCAAGACACACAGGGCCTCACTGATTACGTCGCTGCAATGACACTGAGTGGCGGCACGCGCTCCTTTGACTCCATGGAAGTGGGCATGCAGATCGGACCAGTCGACACTATTTACTTCCTCTCAGACGGAAGACCCATAGCGAGTCAGTTAAATAATTGGAAGGATATACACACAACGCTGAGCCTACAGAATCGCTATAGGCCGATTTCCATTTTCTCGGTGAGCTTCTCCGCAGGTCAGCAGAGTGCGACAGAAATGAAACGCATGTCGCGCTGCAACGACGGCCGAAGCTATGAAATTGAATAGTTTTGGGGACTGCTACAACGACCAATCAAAAATCGGAATCATAGATTGCTCGGGGTGTTCACCTAATTGCGCATAGACCATCGCACAATCGCTTGGAGCGAAAACGGCCGTCGTTAATGGCGCTAAATGAATCCGTTGTTGAAGCATAAAATCTAAGCACAGTTGATTATCTTTGCGAATCGCTTCCGTAGCCTGCTCTCTGCCCCACAGATGCGCGCCGCACACATCGATCTGTTTTTTGTGAATTAACGCATAGGCATCTAAATGCTCGACTAAACCGCGGGTGCTGCCCAATAAACACAAACGTCCACCAGTGCTCGTATACTGTAGCGCCTGTGGAATAACCTGCGGCACGCCGCTTACCTCGATAACGGATGTAAATTCCTGATGCGGTATTTCGTCGGGCGAACAGGCATCTATGCCACAATCTCGCGCACAATCACGACGCGTACGTAATAAATCGACGCCCAGCACTTCACGCGCGCCCGAGGCCAAGGCCCACTGCGCCGCCAATAAACCAATCGGCCCTAAACCAAAAATTAAAACGCGGCTCTCTAGATTAATCGCAGCACGCCGCGCACCATGCATCGCAATCGTCGCTAAATGAAAGGCGCTAATCTCACGCAGCTGCACCTGTTCCAAGCTCGCCTCATCCGGCAACGGCACTAGATCCGCAGCGGGTAACTGCTGCTCTGCTGCATGTTTAAAGCAGCCAGCCACCAAGCAGCCAATGGGCATATTCGTGACGTCATCAGCGACCGCGATGACCTCACCACAACCAGAATAGCCAGGCCGAAAGGGAAACACACCGGGTGTATTTGCAGCATGATTAATCCACGCCAGCTCCGTACCAGGCGACAACGCTGTATAACGCGAGCGCAGTAAAACATGGCCTTTCTTGAGCGTTTGGGATTCAACAGTATCCAGTTGCACCTGTCCGGCCCGTGGGGCAATTATCTGTGTCAGCATCCCCGTATCTTAGCAAAGCGCCGCATGCCTCTAGCGGACTTCGGTCACATCTCGGTACTTTGGTGACTATCACGACTTTAAGCAAATCGAATTACCTGTATGCTCAGCACATGGATGCCCCGTATTTTCTCAGACGCCCAGACGACGAAGCCGATCCCGTACAGCCATTAATTGTGCGCAGCGTCGCCAATAGAACCTTTAATGCCTGGGACCAAGAAGATTATCGTTTCGAAGATTATCATAAAATACAATGGTGCGTCAGCGGCAGCGCCGAAATTCGTCTCGGCGGAAAAGTCTTACAATTAAACCAAGATCAATTTATTCATTATCCGCCACACACGGAACATTGGGCACGTGCTGGGGAACATGGCTGGCACTGCTGCTGGTTGACGTTTACCAACGGGATTAGCGATGCGATTTTCGCAGCCTTCGGCTTAGAAGGCATCGGCATTTACCATGCCGGTCCCTGCCCCATTCAAGGATTCTCCACCATCGCCGATGCCATGTCCGGCATAGGTTCGCGTGCCGACCAAGAAGCCGGCTGCGCCGCCTATCAATTACTCGCAACAGCAGCTGCATCTAGTCGCCCACATTTAAACAGCGACGGCAGCATTAGCGCCGCGGTTAATTTCATTCAACAAAACTGGCATGAGACAGATTTCAGCATCGACGAACTCGCCCAACACTGCCGCATGCACCGCTCACAATTAAGTCGTTTATTCACCCAGGCCATCGGCCTCGCCCCTAGCCGCTACCTTACGCGTCTACGCCTGCAACACGCCGCCAGCCTCTTACTCGACGGTGAATTACATAGCACAGCCATCGCCGAACGCTGCGGCTTCAAAGACAGCAGCTACTTCGCCCGCGTCTTCCGCAAAGCCTACGGCGTTTCCCCACAGGAATATCGCCATGCGGGGAGTCATTAGCGGCAACGCCCTTCATTACTCTAATGACAGCAAGCGCTCATCATCATCACAGCAATAGGCACCCAACTATCGAACAATAGCTATCATAGCTGAATTTTGTTTGACTCTCTTAGTTCGCATGTATTCTGTATTCGTGAATCGCGAATAGAGAATGAGCCTAAAACCACAAGATATCCTCGTCCTGCTAAAACTTATCGTCCTTGGCGATAAGTCATGGTCATATAATGACTTAGCATATAAGCTGCGTATGAGTCCGGCCGAAGTGCATGCTGCTCTCAAACGTGCAATCGCAGCACAGCTAGCCCATCTAGAAAGCAACAAACCCAAAGTTCTCGCTGCCCCTCTCCTGAAATTCCTCACCTACGGCATCCGTCATGCATTCTATGTAGAGCGTGGTGAACCGACTATTGGCATGCCCACCGCACATGCAGCGAGTCCATTAGCCGAACACTTCCACCAATCAGAGACCGAGCTTCCCCCCGTATGGCCACACCCAGAAGGTCCCGTTCGCGGCATCTCATTTTCACCATTATATAAATCTGCACCCGAAGCTGCGAAATTGGACCAAGACCTCTATGAGCTCTTAGTCCTCGTTGATGCTATTCGCGGTGGACGTGCACGGGAGCGCAACATCGCCGTTAATGAATTAGAAAAAAGACTCACAAATGCTTAACACCAACTTGCCCATTATAGAAGCCTGCGCAGAAAAGTTAGGACCCATTATTCAAGATATGGTCCTCGTCGGTGGTTGTGCGGCAGGACTGCTCGCCAATAAAGAAACCGCAAGCCCAGCGCGCGCTACGCATGACATTGACACCATCATACAAATGACCAGTCGCAACGAATACTACGAACTGGCCGAACAATTACATAAAGCAGGATTTAAAGAAGACATGAGCGAAGGCGCTCCGATATGCAGGTGGAGAAATAATGACATCATTCTTGATGTTATGCCAAGCAACCAGGAAATATTTGGCTTTGGCAATCGCTGGTATGCACCTGCGATTCCACACGCAATCTCGATACCCCTACCATCAGGCAAACACATTAAAATAATTTCTGCGCCATATTTTCTCCTCACAAAATTCGAAGCCGTCGCAGATAGAGGACGCGAAGACTATTTCTCAAGCCATGACCTAGAGGACATAATATATGTACTCGACAGTCGCAGTGGCATATTAGATGAGATTAGCAACGCAGATGCAGACATTCGTCAAGCATTGAGCAAGCATCTCACTCCGCTACTTGAAAACAAAGAGTTCACAGAATCCATATCTGGACACATGCTGCCAGATTCAATTAGCCAAGCACGTACACCGCTCATAATGGAAACCCTTCGTCACATCGCTGCGAATAAATGGCAACATTAAAGCCCATAGCATTTTCCCTTTTCTGGAAAACGGAAAATCCACACAGCTACACAAACACCGAGACCCATCATTAGGCCTCGGCGCTATGTCAGTAAACACCGCGCTCAGAAGAACGACAGCAGCTCATCGCTAGGCGTTCGCCATAGCCTGAACGTCCTTGGGAAACAGACGCTGGCCGCCGATGGCCCAGTCGCCGCCTTTGACTTCGTTGATGCGAACCCAGGTCACGCCGCGTAGGGCCTCGCCCTCGATGGCGACCATGGCATCGGTGACGCCTTGGATCATGCATTCCTTTTGTTCGTCGGTGAATACGTCCGCAATAACGTCGATAGTAACAAGTGGCATAAAGAGCTCCTTCATAATTGTGCGCATGCACAGGGTTTGGGTTAGGCGACTGATTATACAGCAACGCATCCCCCAACTAGTTCATTGCGTGAAGTTAAGTACTACAGATTATGTAGCTAAGCCCACCCGACGCGGAAACAGCCCATGAGCTATAATCAATTTTGCCCCATCGCCAAAGCCGCCGAAATACTCTGCGAACGCTGGACCATCTTAATCATCCGTGAACTATTGCTGGGCAATTCACGCTTTGGCGATTTACAACGCGCGCTCTCGGGGATCTCGCCGGCGCTACTCACCAAACGTCTCAAAGAACTCGAACGCAACGGCCTCGTCGCCAAACGTAGCGCCCCCGGCAGCAAGCGCAGCGAATACCTCTTAACCGAATCCGGACGCGCTCTCCAAGACATCGTCCTCTCCATCGGCAGCTGGGGCATGGACCACGCCCGCGGCCACCTTAGCGACGACGAAATGGACATCGAATTATTAGTCTTCGATATGCAACGCGGCATTAAAAGCGAACAGCTCCCCCTGCCCAAAGCCTGCATCGGATTACATTTTACCGACCAAACAAAATATGCCCGCTGGTGGATTAAAATCGACCACGACAAACGCGAACTCTGCACCGAAGCCCCCAACGACACCTGCGACCTCAGCATCACCTGCACAGCCCGCGACATGATCCAGATCTGGATGGGCGACGCAGACCTCGCCCAGGCCCGCCTACGCAAACAGATCAGCATCGACGGCGATCCGCTCTTTGTCGATTCGATTGAACAATGGATTGGTCTGAATTATTACGCGGGGCATCCGAGGGTGGAACGGTAAGTGATGAACACAAAATAAATTATTGTGCTACTTACTTTTTAAATTACTCATAATTTCGTCGAGCATGTCTTGTCTGGCTCCCTCACGCTTTGCCCAACGTTTAATTTCATCATTGTCCACATTATTATTTCTCGCAACCGCAGCAGCCTGCGCTAGGCACTGACGATCCTGATCATGAATAAACCACGTCAGCCGATCTTTGATGCAATCCGTGGGCGACAATAAACGGAGGACACCATGTGCCGTCTCTACGTCATCAATGAAACGTGGTCGTTCTTCACCAACACCCAAAGGGCCAGGAGGAAACTCAATCCACCAGCGCGTGTCCGGATGAGTAAAATATCTATTTTTCTCAGTAAATCCAAGCGCAAGCATAACTTTAATAATCCGTGAACGCCGAGGCAAAGCATCGGCAATTAAATCAATATCATCACTTTGGTAGGCATTATTACTCCACACCGTTACACAACTGCCACCCGATAAAACAGTCTCCACACCCGCCTCTCGCAATGCCGTTTGAATCCATGCCGTTAATTCAGCCAAGGTCATATCCGCAACAGTACTGTCAGCACCTTCAGCACTCACAACGGCTTACCCTTTCTCCGTGGCCGTTGTCGTGGCTCCGTTAAACGCTGTTGTTCTTTTTCTGGTAAAAACGAAATGGCCTTGTTTAACAGCGCCTGCAATTCTTCCCTGAATGCCCAACGTGGATTCCACTCATATAAACGCGTTCGACCCACCGGACGCTGCACCAGAATTCCCGCCTGCTCAAAACGATCGAGTTGCCGCTGAATCCCATAGACGTTGGTGTCCCAGAAATCAGCGATTTGCCGACCGTAGCCCGAGCCACGCGCCGCCATAAACAGCAAGACCCGCTCGCCATCCTCAGACCCGATTAAACCTTCAATCATGGCAAAATATTATGACCAAATATTTTGGTTACAAGACCAAATATACTGGTCTTGAGTACACACTGAATAGGCTGCCCGTACCCTAGCGGCTAAACAAAATACGCCCGCTGGTGGATTAAAATCGACCACGACAAACGCGAACTCTGCACCGAAGCCCCCAACGACACCTGCGACCTCAGCATCACCTGCACAGCCCGCGACATGATCCAGATCTGGATGGGCGACGCAGACCTCGCCCAGGCCCGCCTACGCAAACAGATCAGCATCGACGGCGATCCGCTCTTTGTCGATTCGATTGAACAATGGATTGGTCTGAATTATTATGCGGGGCATCCGCGGGTGGAACGGTAGGTGATGAACACAGCGTCGACTTAGCCTGTCTATATATTTTTGTATATATTTTTTGATGGCGGCTGATAATCGAACGTCAGTCTACGAGGAAGGCAATATCTAAACAACGTATGAAACAGAAGACGCGCAACGCACCACATAGACAAGCCACTTACACCAGTGAAGGTACATTGTTCAGCAGGAGTAATCATGGACAGTAATTTGCTATATTTTTTCGGAATAGTATTAGGCATAGTCATACTGGCAGCCATAGCTGTCGCTTTAAAAAATGCCGAGAACAATACTGAAGACAGCGATGAAAAAGACAATAACGATGACACCGAAATCTATCCCTACACGAAAAAACAGTACATATTAAGCCCCGCAGAATATTCATTCTACAAAGCATTGATCCTACATATGCCCGAACAGCTCATCATCATGGCTAAAATGCGCGTGGCAGACATCATAGACATAGAAAAAGGCCTTGATAAATCGCAACGCAGTAGTGCTTGGAACCGAATAAAATCTAAGCACTTTGATTTTGTTATACTCGACAAGAAAACCTGCACTGTTCAATCAATCATAGAGCTAGACGACAGCACACATAACAGCAAAAAGGCAGAAAAAAACGACACGCTAAAAAACAAGGCATGTGAGGCCGCTGGAATTACCATGCACCGCATACCTGTAAAACGGGGCTATACTGCGAGTGATCTCTGCGCTTTGATCCAAGCTTAGAAAAAAGATCAAAGAGCCCCTTTGTCTGTCTATGAAATTGCGCGGGATTAAAAGCTAACAGCTCCCCCCTGCCCAAAGCCTGCATCGGATTACATTTTACCGACCAAACAAAATACGCCCGCTGGTGGATTAAAATTGACCACGACAAACGCGAACTCTGCACCGAAGCCCCCAACGACACCTGCGACCTCAGCATCACCTGCACAGCCCGCGACATGATCCAGATCTGGATGGGCGACGCAGACCTCGCCCAGGCCCGCCTACGCAAACAGATCAGCATCGACGGCGA
>CBDUFM010000005.1:0-17062 GCA_965366325.1 uncultured bacterium | reverse complement strand
GAAACAAGGTCTAATTGCACTCCGTTTGCGGTGGTCAGTGTTGCAGTTACACCAACGTTACCTTCGGTAACCGTGGTTGAACCAGTTGCACTAGCCAATGTAGCAGCTGCGTGAGCAGTGGCACCAGACTGTCCTACCGTGCTTGATGTATCCAAGTTGTAAGATGAGCCCAACGTACCAGAACCGTTATTTGCAGCAACATTGGTTGCATTGGTATCGGTACCAGTAATTGATGTGTTTTCAAAGCTCAGCGTTGCCCCAGTTAAGGAGGTGGTGCTGTTGTTATTGCGGGCAATTGCAAAGTGCACACCAGTACTTGGTGCAGTATCCATGCCAGTGACATCCATACCAAATGCACCGGTACTAGACTCGTCGATTGCTTCAATGCGAATAGTGTTAGCACCAAAGGCTGCATCGAGTTTAGCCTGCATTTCAGTAGCAGCTGCATCAAGCGTTTGACCAGTACCAGATACAGTGAAACTTTGACCGTCGACGTCTAAGTTCATCATGGTACCTGCAGCAAGCGTGATACCTGTTGCAGAGTTAGTGTCGGTCATACCTGTTGCGCCGATACCCGTGCCACCAAATAAGGCGGCTTCAACGTCAGTGCCACCTGTGCCAGCGCCACCGATAGTATCTAAGCGGAATGAAGCGATTTCTTCGTCAACTGCAGAGTTGCTTGGTAAATCGATTTCCATACTAAAGGTAATTGCTTCAAGTGATTGGTTGTTACTGTCCAGCGTAACAGTTAAGCCACTTGCAGCTGAGCCGAATGAGAAGGTCGCTGCATCTAGACCAGTGCCCAAAGCAGCAGTGCCAGAAATTGCAGTTAAGAGGCCGTCTAAAGCATCTTGAACAGTGTCAGAGGCAAGCGTCGTATAGCTGACGTTGACCGTGCCACCGCTACCTTGAATTTGTGCGTTCACAATCGTGCCCACAGCAGCAAAGTCAGTTGCTGTCGTAACGGAAGCGAGACCAGTTACAGAGCTGAAAACAGCACTTGCTGCAGCATCACTGCTACCAGTACCGGCGACATCAATTTTTGCCGTTGATAAAGCATTTTGTGCAGTAGTGCCACTTGCTTTGGTGAACGTGAATGAAGAGACAAAATCAGTAGAACCAGCTTCTGTTCGAGCAACATTCAAGCCACCGGTTGTTCCGACTGTTACTTCAAAACCTGCATCAGCATTGCTGAGTTGGCCATTTAAAGTTGATACAATGGCGCTAACCGTTGAACCTGTTGAAGTGGTGCTGTAATTCGTGCCATCGATGGCAAGAGTAACAACGGAACCAGCGTTAACGACCGTGCCACCAGCTAGTTCTTCGACACCAGAGATGCCAGAAGTGCCAAAAATGTGACCGTCGTCAGTAATGCCACCACCACCTAGCTCGTGAGATTCGAAGACGAAACCACTGGTTTGAATGGTAACGTTGCCAGCGGCAACAGCTGAGTTGTTGGCAAGGTTGCCAACACTAACGCGGGTAAGGCCACTGCTGAGATCGCTAGCGCCGTCAAGCGTACCGTCCAAAAGCTTCTTAGTACCGAACTGGGTTACTTCAGAAATACGACTTACCGAAGCAAGGACGTTATCTAATTCAGCTTGGTCAGCAGCTAATTGGTTTGAGTCATTCGCACCGTCATTAGCAGCATGCAGAACGAGTTCGCGAGCCTTGTTTAAGAGGCTGTTTACTTCGTCGAGGGCACCTTCAGCGGTCTGCACCATAGAGATGGCAGTTTCACTGTTATCGATAGCCTGGTTGATGCCCGCAATTTGTGCGCGCATTTGTTCAGAAATAACCAAACCAGCCGCGTCGTCGGCTGCTTTGTTGATGCGTAGGCCAGAAGAGAGTTTCTCTAAACTGCCTGATATCGCCATATCATTTTTGAGCATGTTGCGATGCCCGTTGATCGATGCGATATTATGATTAATGCGTAGACTCATGGTGAGATCCTTTTCCCTAAGAGTTGAGTCGAAAGGCGGCGTCCGTGCCCCCTGAAATTATCCAACGCAGATAATTGAGTACGCATACAGTAACGGTGCTAGATCTACTGACTTAAGATAAAAGTATCTGCCTTAAATTAGCTAGGATTTATGCATGTAAGTAATTGCTAAAACAAGACATAGATAATTCGTTTAAAATCGTTGCAAACGTAATGCGTTGCAACTGTTACACTAGGAATAAATAGCTAAAGTAGTAGGGCTCGCTGTCCGATACTGTGTTGCAGCCTCTTTTACCGAGGCCTCAGAAAGGAGCCAGATATGCAACGCATTGAAGGACATGTAGCAGCTAGTCTCGGCGATGTTTCGCGACCCCTGCAGACTCAGGCAGATCGGCGTTTGCAGAAAGAAGCGCTAGATGCCCAAGAGCAAAAAGAAGAAGCCAGCAAAGAAATCGGCAGTGACGAATTACAAGCTGCAGCGGCTGAACTCAAGCAGGTCATCGAAGTTTCGAGCGGCAAACGCTTAGATTTTGGTATTGAAGAACAGGGTGAAGGACTCTTTGTCGTGATCAAGGAACATGGTTCAGATCAAGTGATTAAGCAAATCCCTTCGGAAGAGATTCTCGATTTGCATGGTCGGATTGAGAAAATCATCGGCGTCATTCTAGATGAGAAAGCCTAATAAGTGTCCTGTTTGAGATATGGCACTTTATGTGCGTTTGACTCGTGCAGAGCTTTACGCAAGTAGCGCGTGCTGCTTGCCCGTGTTCACGTATAATTGATTCAGGAAGGACGTCGTTATGTCAGGTGTTGACGGTTTAATCTCGGGTATTCCGACGGCCGAACTTATTGATTCAATGATCGAAGGTGCTCGCGGTGCAACGCGCGTAACCGAACAGAAAAAAGAATTGTATGAGCTGCGCTTGGAATCGGTACGCTCGCTGAATACCAAATTATTATCGGCACGCTTGGATGCGACGGCATTAAAGCGCCCGGCAACCTTTGCTGCACGTACGGCATCTAGCAGTGATAGCGGTGTCTTAGGGGTAACGGCTAATTCAAATGCAGTTCCAGGAACCTATTCACTAAATGTTGTTAATATTGCTCAGTCACATCAGTTGGCGACCGCGGGTCAGTCTAGCGACAGCCAAATTATTGGCAGTGGCGATATTGTCTTGCAAGTTGGCAATGGAACGGAAGCAACAATCAGTGTCGCTGATGCAAGTTTACAGGATATTGCGGCAGCAATTAATGCCGAAGACATGGGGCTAACGGCTTCCGTGGTTAATGATGGTCAAGCAAACCCGTATCGTTTAATTATTCAGTCCAATGAAACTGGTGCAGCAAATAGTATCACGATATCAGGTACCGATGATTTAGTGAACATTGTTGATCAGGGGCAGATGGATGAGATCAGCGAAGCTTTGGATGCTGAAATAAGTTTTGGTGCTGGTGCTGGTGCGATTACCGTCAAAAGCACTACCAATAAAGTGGAAAATTTAATTGAGGGCGTGAGCATAGATCTCGTTGCCGCGGGATCAGCAAATATTACCGTTGGTTCTGGTGCCGGAGAAGCAGAGACGGCCATTACCACCTTTATCGAGAGCCTTAATTCAGCAATTAGTTATTTTAAAGATAATGCATCCTACGACTCAGATAATAACGAAGCCGGTATATTGTTCTCTGAAAATGATGTACGACGTAGCATTGAGTCACTATCACGGGCACTGATTAGTCCGGTTGAAGGCCTTTCGAACGACCTAGAAATGTTTACCGCAATCGGTGTGAGTGTGAATCGATCTACTGGACTCTTTGAAATAGACAGCGATAAATTGCAGAGTGTGCTTTCTTCAAATCCAAGCGGCGTTTCAGATTTATTCGTTAATCGCGGCGAGAGTAGCCATGCCGGTGTTGAATTTGCTACGATGAGCGATGCAACTGCTTTGGATGAGCCCTTTGCTATTGAAATTACGACCGCAGCAGCGCGGGCGACGGTGGCTAGTTTGGGCGATTTGGCTGCGAGCACGGTGATTAACGGCAGTAATTCTACTTTTATCTTTAATGTCAATAATCAAAGCTATACGGTAGAACTGAGTGAAGATACCTATACACGCAGTGAAATGGCCGATCATTTAGAGCAGGTTATGAATGCGGCGATCACGAGCAGTGGTTCTAAGGTGGAAGTTAATCTAAACGGCGATGCGCTTGAAGTGCAGTCAAAGTATTATGGATCTTCGCAATCAATTTCTATTATTTCGTCTGCTGCACAATCAACACTCAACCTGTCTTCAAGTCAGGCACTCGGCGTCGATGTGGCGGGGACCATTAATGGTACAGCTGTAACTGGTTCTGGGCAGGTTTTGCAGGGTGTTAGTGGTGAGGGTAGTGAAGGCTTGCGACTCTTGGTGACGGCAAAGGCGCCGGTTGCAGGGGTGACCTTGGATGTCTACGAGGGTTTGGGCCAGCGTATATCAACGTCGATGGACCGCTTGATTAATGTGGATTCCGGTGTCATTACCATCAAAGAAAACAGTCTGACGCAAAATATCCTAAATATGGAAGAACAAATTGCCGCGGTAGATGAGCGCATGGATTTACGCCGTGCACGTTTACAGGCCGAGTTCTTGCAAATGGAAAAATTAATGTCTCAATTCAATACGCAGGAAACATTTTTGCAGGGGCAGATCGCTGGATTCCAAAACTTGGCGGCCGCGCGTGCAAATAAATAAAATACCTCTAAAGTCGCAAGGATAATGGACGATACTGTAAATAATCAGCAAGAGACGCCACTCAATAGCAATGCTGCTGAGCAGGTGGAACAGCAGCGCACGGATGCAGTCGGACAAACGGAATTAAAGGGGAATTCAATGGCAATGGGTGCACAGGCATATAACGCATATAAAAACGCAGAAGTGCGTACACTCAGCCAACGTGAATTGATTGTGAAGCTTTATGAGGGGGCTGATAAATTCCTCCTACAAGCAGAGGCTGGCATCTATAATAGTGAATGGGAAATGGCCCATACGAATTGCACTAAAGCTAAAGCAATTTTTATGGAATTACTATCTACCTTGAATTTTGAAAAAGGTGAAGAGATCGCTGGGCAACTGCGCGATCTTTATTTATTTTTGATAGCAGAGATTATCGAAGGCAATATGACCAAGGACGCAGCTCGCTTAAAGAAACTGCATCCTATTATAAAGACATTGCTTGATGCTTGGCGCGATATCCCAGAAGAATTCGCGAATAATGGCGGCAGCCCGATTGCCGACACTGGCCATACATTTAATATTCGTACCTGATCTGGGCAGAGCTCGATCCACATGGTGACCCTGAGATTCTGAGCAAAGAGTGCCTGCGCTTGAATAAGAGGCGTCGATACTACACTCGCAGATGCTTGGCGCATTCTAATGGGTACGAGATGACATATTCAGCAATTATTGTGCTTGGTAACTGGATGGATCAGCATGCTTGTTTGCAGCTTGATTCAGCAGCGCGTATGGACCTGGCGCTTACATTACTGCACGAACATCCGACTGCTGTTTTAGTGACGAGTGGCTGGGCCTATCGGGACGATACGGATATAACAATTGCCGAGGCAATGAAAACATACGCGATTGAACGTGGCGGGGTGTCGTCGAATGCTATTTTGACGGAAACAACAGCGCGAGATACTGTCGGTGACGCTGTTTTTACGAAACGAAATGTTGTATTGGCTGCAAAAATACCTTGGGACAAACTGTTGCTTGTGACGAGTGACTATCATGTCCAGCGGGTGCAAGAGATCTTTAATTTTGTCTATGGCAGTGCCTACAGCATAACGGTGGTCGGTGCCGACTCGCAGGAGTTAGATCCTGTTGCCGGGCCCGCTGCCGAGGCCGCATCAATTGCAGCTTTTAGAAAAACTTTTGCTGGCATTGCTGCTGGAGATGACGCGGCTATTTATCAACGACTCTGCGAGCAGCACCCATTTTATAATGGACAAGTACATCCTCAGATCGAGCGATTGTCGTTGTGAATAGCGAACAGAAAAAAGTGCTCTTTCTCGGTGATGTTGACTCACCATTGTATGCCTATTTGTTGGACTGTGGTGACGAGGTGCTGCAAACTCAAAACCGCATCGATGCTCGGTTCATTGAGGATCATGGAATAGATTTTTTGGTGAGTTACGGTTACCGCCATATTATTCGAGCAGATGTTTTAAAGCTTTTGCCAGAGGCGGCGGTCAATCTTCATATTTCTTATTTGCCATGGAATCGTGGTGCAGATCCCAATTTGTGGAGTTTTATCGAAGAGACAGTAAAGGGTGTCAGTATCCACTATATTGATGAGGGACTGGACACGGGTGATATTATTGCTCAGCAACAGATTGAATTTGAAGAGGCAGAGGAAACCTTGGCGAGTTCCTATGCGGCTTTACATCAATGCATCCAAGCGCTATTTAAGCAGCATTGGCCTGCAATACGCAATAAAAGTTGCGAGCGAGATAAACAACAGGGGGCTGGCTCTGTGCATCGGGTTAAGGATAAGCGGCGACTGATGGAGCAGTTGGTACAAGGCTGGGATACGCCTGTTGGCCTTGTGCGTCAGCAGTATCAAAATATGGACGCCTAAAATATGGACGCTGAATGTCCTTTGTTACCGTGTCCGAGACTGGATGCGACGTTGTGGCGTGAGATGACTTACGTGACAAGTGCGTTGAGACGATAAGCTGAGTCTCTATACAATGAGTCACGTCCTGCTAGGCTAGGCGCATGTTACGTTTTCTGTGTGCGCTTCTTTTTTTGTCTCTGTTGATGATCCTGTGCTCGCAGCAGGCCTTAGTGGCTGTCGAATTGCGCGTGACCGATATAGATGGTAAGCAACATCTGCTATCGCAACTTACCTTCGATGAGCAACACATCGGTGTTCCTGATCTTCAGTTACCATTAGACCAGGTCAGCAGCATCGAAGCGACGGATAGATCGATGGCTGACGAGTGGTCAACGTGGACGAACGGTATGTTATTGCAGGACGCATCGTGGATTCCGTTGTCTGCACTCGTTGCGGCACCTGAAGATGATGTGCTTCAATTGGCAACGCCGTTTGGCGTTTTGCAAATTCCGCTTGAATATGTAGCGGCGTGGGGCGCTTATGAAGAGCTGCCAGCGGCGGCTGCCTACGATTATTTAATATTAAAAAATGGTAATAAACCCTACGGCGAGTTAATGGGATTAAGTGCGGGTAAAATATTACTACAGACTGATTTAAGTGACGAGCCGCTGCATATTCCGTTGGAGGATATTCGCGCTCTGCGCTTGCGTACACAAAAGCAGACGGTGCAGGGCTTACATGTGTTGGCTTATACGCATCCGCGACGAGCGCCTATGAAATTGTTACCTGGACGAGTGCCGCGTTTGGCATTGGTGGACAAGGTGTCCTTGTCGAGTTGGGATGGCTTGGCGCGCCTTGAGATTATGGGTGGCAAGCGTCGCTTTCTAGCGGCATCAGATCCAAGTGCTGTTGATGAAAAAGGGCTGTTTGGGAAAGTGTGGCCGCATAGCATTAATAAAAATATTGATGGTTCACCGCTGTATTTAAATGCGAAGCGCTATGAATACGGTATGGTGCTGCATAGTTATGCCAAGATTTCATGGCCGATTCCAGCAGGTAAAAAATCCTTTCGCTGCTTGCTGGGCATCAGCGATTTACTTGGCCGTGAAGGAAACTGCGCGGTGCGCATTTTTGCGGATGATAAAGAGCTGTGGTTTAATCCAGCAGTGCGTGGTGATCAAAAAGCTCATGACATCGACCTAGACATCAGCGCTGCAAAGACATTGACCATCGAAGTTGATTACGGCGAGCGCTATGACATTGGTGATCATGTCTTGATTGCTAATCCATTTTTTTATTAATGACGTTGCCTTGTTTGCATCTGCGGCACAGCAGCACGCTGATTATTTCCCTACTGCACGAGTTCAGTTGCGCCTGAACTTTATTATTAGCGCCAGCGAGGGCCTTTTCTAGGGCCTTTGTTGCTGCCGCTGCTAGAGCTGCTTGCGCCAGTTGGTTTTTCGCCGGCTAAAATTTGTAGGTCTTCGAGGCGTGGGTTGACGTCGAGTATTTTTCGGTCGACGCCGACTAAGACACTATTGGGAATATTGCGAACGCCCCAAGTGGCTTTCCAGGCTTCGGCGTCGCCTTTGGGACTGGGGTTGGCCCACAGAAGTTCCCAATTGCTGCCTTCGCTGAGTTCGTTCCAGGTACTCAGTGAGCTAATATATTTATTATCAAAGCAGACGCAGACGATTTTAAATTTACCGGTATAGGCGTCGCCTTTTAGTTCTTTGGTGTACTCTTCGAATTTCAATAATTGCCAATCATCGGTCAGTTCGATAAAATAATAGAGAAGAAATGGTTCGCTGCTGTCGAGGAGTGGATTTTTTGATCCACCACCGAGATTATTACCTTCGATGTGAGGCGCATCTTCGCCACGTTTTTCATATAAACTTACTAAATCGCTGACTGGGCTTAATTCGGGTATGCGTTCGGTGACTTCGTTCACTATGGAGCGTGCTCTGTTGGTATCGCCAGTTTTGAGGTAGTAGCGTACGCGAATCAGATCTAAGGTGCCCTTGTGTGCACTGTAGGGGCTGTCTTTAAGCTGCTCCATTGTTTTGAGGGCTTGATCTAGTTCGTAGGTAACCTGCCAGTCTGCAAGGAGGTATAGAATGCGATTATTGGCCTTGGTGCCACGATACTTGCGTTCTAGGCGTTTCATCTGATCACCCAATTTTAATTCAGCGCGTAGACGTTTTTCTGCTGGGTAGGTGCGAATGCTATTAATTTCAGTTTCTAGCTCACGAACGGCCTGCTGTGCCTCGTATTTAATGACAATCGGGTCATCTGCGGCCTGTATGGCTACAGAGGTCGATAGAAACAGGAGGAGGAGCATCTTTGGTAGCTGGCGCATGCTGTCATAATGACTGTTGTCAGCTTATTACAATATGCACCTATTGCTTGGTCTAGGCTAGGCTAGGCTTGGGCTTGAGAAACGCCTTAGCGTAGTTGAGAAACGCTGTTGCCGCCAACTAACTCGCCTTCGACACCGGGGTTAACCAAGATGCGGACAAAGCTAGGAAAGATAGGGGTATTAAAATTGGCTGTGCTGACAGCGAAGGACTCTTTGCTGTCGCGATTGGGAAATCCATAACTGACGCTACGTAATGCCTTCATTTCAGCATTGTAAAAAATAATGTTCACATCAGGGATCTGATCTTGCGCACTGCGTTGAATGAACAGTTTGCTTTCAATGAAGGTATCTTTGCCGGTTTGGTTGACCTCCAGGGTTATTAAATGGTCGCCAGTCAAGACAATGGGTTTGCCCGGTTCGAGTGCAATTGCTTTAAGCTGGGTAGCATCCTTGGTCAGGAAGGCGTGTAGACGTGAACCTTCGATGCGTGAGAGAAAGCGTTCGAGGGATTTGCGGGCGGTGCTCAATTCTGCTAAGAGACTTTGATTGTATTCTTTGATTTCGATGCTGTCTTTTTTCAACTGGTCATTCTCATGTTGAAGCTGCAGTGTCTTGGTTTGCAGGAGATCCAGTTGGGATTTAGCATTCAAACGAGAATTTTTTATTTCATTTAATTGTTCGTTTTCAATGCTGAGCGTATCGACGCCTTTGGCGAGAATCGAAGCCGTGTCATTTAAGCGACTGGTATGACGTTTGAGCTCATGATAACGTTTTTGAAGATTATTGTATTCATCTAATTTATGTTCGAGCTCATCGTTGCGCAATTGTAAACGTATGGCAGCGTTCTTTTGATCGATGCTAGCGACAGCGTGCTGCTTAATTTCTAATTCGAACTGACGGTAGGATTCAGTTAAGCGTTGATTTTGTGCAACCAAATCCTTGTGTTGCTTGGCGAGTAATTGGTATTCATTGCTCTCAGTGACTTTCGGCGCATCGTTGTTTTCAACGATGACTTCTTTTGTCACGATGACTTCTTTTTCAATAACCGGTCTATTCTCTAATTCACGCATGGATAGAAAGCCGAATGCAGACGCGGCAATCATCAGGAATAACGCGGCCGCACAGGCAATAGATAACAAACGAATGCGCTTTTTGTAAGGCGCGGTGTCTACTATGATTGGTGCAGCTGTCGCAGGGAGTTCTTTCGAAGAAGCGTGCTTTTCGATAAGTTGTGTTTTTAGAGCGTCAGCGACTTTGTCCAAGGAATCTAGATTGGCGCTTGAAGCGTTGCGGTATTCATGTGTTTGAAAGACGCTACTTTTGCTCGAGAGATTAGATGATCTGAGTTTTTCTTTTTGATAATTGGCGAGTGCAATGGGCGTAATGAAAGCTTGGGTTTCGTCACTGTCACTATCTTGGGGATCGAGTCCTTGGACGTTGTCAAAGTTAGTGGCTTCATTCCAGCGAAAGCTCTCGGCATTGACATTGCTGAGGTTTGCGCCACTCAGGTCAGCATTGAGAAGGTTGGTGTCGCTTAGCTGAGCCCCACTGAGGTCTGCTTCGCGCAGATCGGCTCCGTTCAGATCCGTATGTTTAAGATCGCAACCACGTAAATTAGCGCCAAATAAATTGGCTTTGCGCAAATTACAGCGGCGTAAATTAGCGTTCACCAGGCTAGACTGGCTAAGTTGTGCATGTGGCAGGTGGGCATCACGTAAATCGACGCCATCTAAGACCATTTGCGAAAGTTCCGCGTGTGGCCAATCTAACTCAGCAAGGTGATATTCGGTGAGATCACCTTGGGCAAAGCGAATAACATTAGCCAATAATTCAGCAACATAGGCATCAGCTTTACTGAGTTGGTTGTCGTGCCAAACACAATAATCAGAATCAGGTGCTGCGGGCATGCAGCACCAATCATGGTCACCAACGTAAACATATTTACAGTTTTCGCTCATGATTTATTCGCCGCGCGCCGTGTTGTAGGACGTGGTTTCGAGTCGTGCTGCAATCTTTTTGAGTTCATGTGCAGCAAGGCTGTTGGGGCGTGCCTGGTAATAGGCCTTGGCGTGCTTCAATGCACTGGCGCTGTTAATTATTTGTTCGGTATAAATCAGGGCCAAGGCATAATGGCATTCCAGATCAACGTCAGAGCTAGCATCGAAATGCTCACCATATATTTCTCGTTCGAGATAGGGGATGGCGATTTTATATTCAGCGAGGCTTTCGTAATACAGACCAAGTTTGCCATTAGCCTCTGGAAATTGTGGGTCAATTTCAAGGATGCTGCGTAAATCTTTGCTCATGTCGACTTTGCGAGGTGGGTTGAGGCGGTCATAGTAGAGGGCCCGTTGCCACAGTGCCTGTGCTTTATTGCGACTGCCTTCGATGGCAATGCCAGCGGCTTGATTTAAGAACTTGAGTGGATCGCCACGTTTGGTGCGCTCGGAAATGAGTGCGAGATTAAGCAGCGGCTCTGTGCGTTGTGGGTCTAACTTATGTGCTATAGATAGATAGTTTTCTGCGAGTGAGGTGTTGGCGATCGCATCCATGTACAGCGTACCCAAATTGAAGTGGGCTTGGAAATGTTGTGGATTTAATTTAATCGTATCTGAGTAAGCGTTTTGTGCAGCTATCCAATCTTTCATCTTTTCGTAGACGGTGCCTAAATTGTAATAATAATCAGCTGCCTCGAGTGGCATATTGCTGGCCATGTTGGCGGCGGTGCTAAAACGTTTACTGGCGCTTTGATAGTCTTTATTAACAAAATCAATAAAGCCTAAGTTATTATGTGCCTCAGGTGTATCTGGGCGAATACGGAGGGCAGCATTGTAGGCATCTTTAGCCTTATCTAAATTATTTTTCTGCTGATAGGCGAGCGCCATATTGATGTAGGCGTAAAAATATTTTTTATCTTTTTTCAAGGCTTGCTGGAAACGCTCAATGGCTTGGTCTAATTGTCCAAGGCGCAGTGATTGAATGCCGAGGCTACATAAATATTTGGGTGTATTTTCTGCTTCCTGAACGGGTTCAGAAGCTTGGCCCGATTGCGCTAAGCAGCAGAGGGCGAGCAAGCAGCCTAAAATGCTAGAGGCGAGACAGCGGAACAGGGAGCATTGCATAACCATGACACTTACGCGGGCTCGTTCGATGGTCCATTGCCATCACTGAGGAAGTCTAGGAGGGGGTCAATCAAGTCGTTCAGGTTGCTGTCGTAGCTGCCGTCTTCGATGCTTTGGCGTAAATCTTCAACACGGTGCAGGTCGCTAGGATCCATATTTTTAAGCACGTCGACATAGCGTTGAATTTCTGCAGAACTGATTTCGCTTGAATTTACTAATTGGTCACTGTTGCTTGGTGTCTGTGCAGCTGCGCCAGTGTTCGCATTCGCTGCGCCTGCTTTGCCGTTACGCTCTAGGCGTCGGCGCTCATTCAAAGGATCCAGGTTGCCGAACTGCGGCCCAATATTAACCATCGGATGAAAACTCCTTGTCAGTGGAAGATTCATCACAAGAGGAATCTCCAGATCTAGTAACGACCACAATGCTACTGACTTGAGTTCTTTTTCTAGCTGAGCGAGATTTTAGGGCCCTGCTGCGGGCAGATAACATAAACGATGTATTTGCATGCACTTATGTTCTTCACCCCAGTTAAACCGGGGATGGGAAAATGTTTCAATTGTTACAGAGGTCCCGGATGCTGTGGGCCTGCTGCTGGTATTTAGTCGTCAGTGGTGAATTGGATCACTTCGACAGGGCAGCCTTCAGCCGCTTCTTCGATTTGATCGGCAAGTTCTTCGCCTTCGTCGGCTTTGAGCGGAGCTTTGGTGTCGCGATTTTCAGTGGTTTCGCCATCTTCGCGCACATCACCTAGGATCACACAGGTTTCTTCTGTAACTTTGAAGACTTCTGGGCAGGTCGTTTCGCATGCGTTGCAAACAATGCAGCCTTCTTCAATCCAAACAGCGGTAACTGCCATGACATGTACTCCCTTTTCTTTCTTGACCAGAGTTGTAAGCCGTCGGTGGATTTGACAAGTAGCATCCCGTATCTCAGGGTATAAAAAAAACGTATATCAAACGACTAAGTGGGGGTGGCGCATGCGCAAATATCATGACTTAGCAGGTGGCGGAGGCGCTGCGCATTCACAGAGCGTATGGCCTTATGGGTGATTGCTCAGCTCTGATTCACTCGATTATGCATAGCGATGCGGGAACGAATAGCAGTTGGATTTATTAAGTGCTTGGAGCGCTTGGAGCTTGATACCGCTGAGCGGCTGGGTGCAGCGCTTGGTATGCTCTGTTATTACATGGGTCTACGCAGGAAGATCGTTGCCCAGCAATTGCGCCGTTGTCTCGGTCATCTGCCGCTGCGCCAGCGCCGTGCAGCAGGACGTCTGTGTTATGCAAACGCAGGGGCAAATTTATTAAATATTTTTGCCACCAAAGATCCACAGCAGCCCTTCGGTCCGCGATGGAAAAAATTAAACCCACGTTGGTCTGCCTTAATGGGGAAAACCTATAAGAGTGCCGTTTATGTGTCACCACATTTGGGGGCTTATGAGGTAAATGCGTGGATGACGATTCAGGATCTCCAGCAAGAGAGCATGTTCTGTTATGTGCGCATCCAGAAGGATGCCGCCGTTGATGAGATTGTGAATAAGCACCGTCGGCTATGTGGCGCTGATGTGTTATTTGTGCGTGACGAAGATAAGGGTTCTGTGTTGAAGACCTACGCGGCGCTTAAAAAGGGCCGGCGTTCTTTGAATATTTTAGCAGACCAAGGCCCACGTAAAATACATGGTCGTCCAGCATTTTTTCTCGGCCAAGCAACCTATTGTCATCATGGTCCCTTTGTTTTTGCAAAGCGCGCTAAGATACCAATTATTCCATGTTTAACTTTGCGAACCGGTGTGGCTGAATTTCGTTATCTCTGTGGACGCCCTATAGACTGTACGGGACGTGATGTTGATGAAATTATGCAGTTATATTTAGATCAACTTTCGGCAATGATTGCCGCCCACCCAGGGCAGTATTTTTGGCATCATCGTCGATTTAAGCACTTGGCCGATTTGGAAGTGCGCGCTCAAGAACCATGGCGTACACAGGGATTACGCTTGCTTGTCGATAACCCTTAAACACCTTAGCCCGTGTCGTGTAAAGGAAAACCTATGTATCTTGATATTTTGCCGAATGATAATTTAGAAGAAGCCTGTATGGCCACATTTAGCGAACGCGGTGAAAAAAAACCGATTCAAAAAATTCGACTCTGGCGCAAGCAGGAATGGCAATGGTGTGCCGTGATAGGATGGAATGACGACGAGCCATGCCAAGCGCATATTGTTAATATTGAAGAGAGCGGTGACGGCGAAGCGATGTTGGTTATCGGCGGTAATCACGGTCTGCGGTTTTCTCAATTGGATGACGTGGATGCGGCAGTACCTGAATGGGATTTGGATGACGATAGTCAATGGGCAGAGGGCTTTCTTATTTGTACGATGGATGTTGAGGTGCGCTCATGAGCGACGTGAAGCATATACAGACCCACCCCGATGGCGCACCGCGCCTTCCAGAAGGGCAGCATCAAACCACCAAGTGGCCAGTATTAACCTATGGTCCAACCCCAGTGGTTGAAAAAGAACAATGGTCAATGCGTTTATGGGGTGCTTGTGCTCAGGAAATTGAATTGCGCTGGGATGATTTAGCGCAATTCCCTTATCATAAATTGGTGGTTGATTATCATTGCGTAACAACGTGGTCACGTATGGATATTTGCTTTGGTGGTTATCTATTAAAAGACATTTTTGCCTTGGCCAAACCAGACGAAGATTGTACGCATGTCATGCAACATGCCTACGGTGATTACACGACAAATAATCCGTATGATGTTTTATTGGATGATGATGTTTTATTGGTTGTAGATTGGGATGATAAGCCTTTACCGCGTGAGCATGGTGGACCGGCGCGGGTGCATGTCCCAAAGCGTTGGGCGTGGAAAGGTGCAAAATGGGTAAATGGGTTTGAGTTTTTAACCCATGACCAGCGAGGGTTTTGGGAAGTGAATGGCTATCACACCAATGCCGATCCTTGGGGTGCTGATGGCGAACGTTATTCGCATCAAGAACGCGCCTGGGAAGTGCGTAAAGAGGGAAATCGTTTACGTCGTGCGGATGCCGAAGATCAAGCCTAGTTAGGCAGTGTTTATCGCCATAACTTCAACAGATTGTCCATAATTGACTCTACAGCGGGCATTCGAGTGCGCAGGCAGTTAGACAGTGTGTGGGTGCAGCTCTCTTTTATGCATTGCTCTCATTGATCGTAGATGCTATACTCATGCCATTGAGATTGGAGGCGTGAGCATGGCAATAAAATTTTCATCTGACAAAAATCCAGGCACGGCAACGTACAAAAAGAAACAGGCTCCTGATTTGCAGGCTCAGGTTTATGAGTTGCAGAGCCGCCTTGATCAAATGGCCCTAACGATGACAGCCATGTGGGAGGTTATTACCAAGGAAACGGATGTCACCGAAGAGCAGTTAATGGATAAAATTCATGACCTCGATACAGAAGATGGTCTGATGGATGGCACGCTGACGCCGGAGCAACGCGTTTGTAAGCAGTGTAATAAACCTATTAAGCGCCGGCAAATGCGCTGTGGTTATTGTGAAACCTTTTCGCCGGTCGAACGCCCATTCGATGCGTTGTGGTAGTGCATTTCTTTTATGACATACCAAAGGCCCGTTCCTAAGAACGGGCCTTTTTTGTTGTGTGTGTTGTTGTGTGTGTTAATGGTGCGTAGGTATGTTAGGCGCTAATGACTTTGAGTGAGTTGCCACCAGTGGCGCCATAGCCCATCAAGACAACGATGTTCTCTTGTACTTCAGGATTAATTAATCCGTGTTTAATCGCGTCTTGAATCCCGGCTTCTAATAAATCATTTTGATCTTCGTGGAAATCTATCCACAGCGGCACGGCGCCCCAGTACAGGGCCATGCGACGCCAGGTGCTTTCGCTATAGCACATGCACAAGTACGGGAATTCACTGCGTAGTTTACTGATTAAATGTGCCTTTTCACTGCCGTGACTAAAAATCATTACTGCCTTGGCTGCTAATTGTTTGGCTAAATATTGGGCCGAACTCGTCATGGAAAAGTCCATGTCATTAAAGTGTGATAATTCACGATCAGCACGAATAGTAGGCGTAAACGGACTGGTTTCGGCTTCAATTCCGCAACAGCTTCCACGGGATAGGAGCCGCTGGCGGTTTCCCCAGAGAGCATGACTGCATCAGTGCCGTCAAAAATAGCATTTGCAACATCCGAGGTTTCCGCACGCGTTGGAATCGGGTTGTCGATCATTGATTCGAGCATTTGCGTAGCGGTGATAACGAGACGGCCATGGGCGTTGGCGCGGTAAATTAAATGTTTTTGTACAACTGGGAGACGCTCAGTGCTGATTTCGATGCCTAGATCACCACGAGCAACCATAATCCCATCGGTCACACGCAGGATGCTTTCAATGTTATCAACGGCTTCTGGGCGTTCAATTTTAGCGATAACCGGAATGCGACGACCGGCATCTAAAATGCGCCGTTTGAGATTTTGTACATCTTGTGCATCACGTACAAAACTAAGGGCAATGTAATCCACTTCATTTTCAAGAGCCCACTCTAGGTCCATCTTATCTTTATCAGAAAGTGGTGGAGCAGTAATGCTTGAATCAGGTAAATTAATGCCTTTGTTGTCACTTAATTCGCCGCCAACTAAAATGGTGCAATGGATATTGTTGCCCTGCACGCGATCAATGTGGAGCTTTAATTTGCCGTCATTAATTAAAATATGGGTCTTAGCTTTTACGTCTTTTGCTAGGCCCGGGTAGGTGGTGCCTACACATTCAGCATTGCCTTCTGGGCAGTCGTCAACGGTAATGACAATCTTTTCGCCAGCGACCAGCATGACTGGCTTCTTGTCTTTTAATTTACCGGTGCGAATTTTGGGGCCTTGCAGGTCAACGAGGACGGCAATTGGGCGCTGCATTTCTATGCTTAGCTCACGCACCATCTTTAAGCGACGTAGGTGGTCTTCGTGTGTACCGTGACTCATATTGAGTCTGGCCACATTCATGCCATTGCGGTACATGCCGCGGAGGACCTCGACGATCTCGTCGATGT
>CBDUFM010000004.1:0-18031 GCA_965366325.1 uncultured bacterium | reverse complement strand
AACCCAGCGGCAGCGGCGAATGCGGGAACCTTGACATGGACCACCGAATACATTGGGCGTAACACTGGCGAAGAAGATGGTGACCTCAAAGACTGGGGCATAGTCAGCACGGCTGTCTATGATTTTACACCACGTTGGCAGGCTGGTCTACGCATCGATTATGTGGATTTAGATGAACAGGAAGAAGGGGATGACGATGAGGAGCACGTTCCTGCGGAACGTTTGCGCATAGCGCCATTAGTCGCATGGCGCACTTCGGAATTTAGTAAATTCCGTTTTCAATATAATTACACCGACCCCGATGAAGGTGATACCGTTCACAGCGTATGGATTGGCTTAGAAGTATTACTTGGCACGCATCCTGCACATAACTTCTAAGCACATTAAATAGATATCAAAGGTCATCTTGTCATGAAAACATTTCTGCTCTGTATCGGTTTTTTATTCATACGCCTGCACGCGGTCGAACAGTTGTACATCGTTTGCAGTGTCCCCGAATTAGCGGACATGGTTCAGACCATTGGCGGTGACTTGGTTAAAACAGAAGCCCTGGTGCGACCAAATGATAACGCACATTTTCTCAATGCGCGACCAAGCTTTGTACGCAAGATTGCCAATGCCGATGCATTTGTGGTCGTAGGCATGGATTTAGAAGTTGGCTGGGCGCCAGCGCTTGTACGTGGAGCACGCAATCAACGTGTGCAAGTCGGGCAAATCGGGTATATTGATTGCAGCAGCGCCATCACTGCGCTCGAAGTACCGACAGGTAACGTAAATCGCAGTGACGGTGACGTCCATCCGCATGGTAACCCACACTACCTGCTGTCACCGCGTTGCGGCATTCAGGTGTTGCATTTGCTCGGCGAGCGCCTGGCCTTACTCGACCCTGATCACGCAGTGCATTATCGTGAACGTGCTTTCAGTGCGCGAACTGCACTTGCGCAAGCATTGTATGGTGAGGCCGCTGTCACCGCGTATGGAATAGATAATTTACTACAGTGGCATGCTGATTGGCAGTGGGACGAAAACATTAAGGACACAGCATTAGGTGGTTGGATGGCTGCATTACGCCCACTGGCTGGCGTTGCGCTTATCGATGACCACAAGCAATGGCCGTATTTTGCTGACTGTTTCCAGTTAAATATCGTTGCGCACCTAGAACCCAAAGCAGGCATTCCGCCATCGAGTCAACATCTCAAGACCGTCATCAACACAGCCACGCAACAAAAAGTGCGCGCAATTATCACCGCACCGTGGTTCGACCCGCGTCATGCTCAGGTAGTTGCCAAAGCGGCATCAATACCAGTTCTATCATTAGCACACCAATCCGGCTCATTAGCAGACACAAATGATTATAAAAGCTTCTATGCCTATAATGTGGGACAATTAAAGACATTAATTGCACAGCCATGATGCCAATAACGCCAATAACACTAACGTAGCGAGCATGCGAAGCACAGCTACAGTTCCCAATATGAATGGCATGCAGAATGTAACCATACGCAGCTGGCGCATGGAACACTTAGATGTCGGCTTTAATGCCAATGCTATCGTGTCGGATATTTCCTGCTCGATTGCGCTCGGCGATTTAGTCGCGATCACTGGTGCAAATGGCGTAGGAAAAAGCTGCTTATTAAAAACGCTGGCCGGTGAACTACCACCCGTCGCTGGCCGCGTTCTGGCGCCAGCGGGCTTTGCACATGATGGCTTGGGGGTAGTGCCGCAGCTTACAGATTTAGAACCTCGCTTTCCCATATCGCTCCGAGAAATGATAGCGCTCGGTGCCAGTGGCATTCGTGACCCGTTTCTTAAAGAGCATGTGGACGAAGCATTAATTGCTGTTGGCTTCAATAAAAAACACGCACAACAAAGCTGGCAGCGTAGTTCTGGTGGTGAACGACAACGCGCATTAATTGCGCGTGCCTTCATTCGACGACCAGAAATACTGCTCCTAGACGAAGCCACCAATAATCTAGATGTGGCCAGCACACATTTGATCTTTGAAAAACTGCACGCCAAATGCGCAGCAAAAAAACTTGCCATTATTGCTGTATTGCATGACGCGAACCTGGTTAGTCGGTATTTTAATAAAAATATACACATCGCAGATGGCCACGCGAAATTGTCTGGATGGCCTTCATGAGCATTGACTTTCAATTGTTTGGCACTGCGTGGCTTGCGATGTTGCTTGCGGCCATTCCCTTAGCCTGTGTAGGCATTTTTGTGGTTGCACGCGGACACATTTTATTAGCTGTTGCCGCCAGTCAGTCAGCTGCATGCGGCGCTGCATGCGCAATGTTTGTTATTGGATATGGAAGTAATGGCCACACACATGGTGACCTACGCATTCATGCTGGGGCTATAGCTGGCGGCCTACTCGGCACTGCACTGTCATGGAGTGGGGCCCAGGAACGTGCCGCATGGTTATTTGTAGCTGCAGGCGCAGGAACCATTTTACTGGTAGCGAACAGCCCCTACGGCATGCACGACGTCCTTGCATTACAACATTCTCATGCGCTTGTCGCCGGCACCTTTGAAGCCATCACATTTTTTATACTTATGGTAGCCGTTACGATAATCCTGTTGCGCTGGCATCGCCCCCTCCGTTTGCTGGTTATTGATCCCGCCCATGCGAAACGCTGTGGTATCCATACGCGGCATTGGCATCTGGCTCTCGGTGCCGTCATCGGCCTTGTGCTCAGCTTGGGCGTCAGCGTTTTTGGTCTCTTATACACGTTTAGCTGTTTAATTTTACCGGCGCTGATTGGCGGACGCCTTATCAGGACATTTTGGCCGCTCTTGTTAGTGGCACCCATCATCGCCATCCTAGGTGTAGCCAGCGGAATTATAATTGGCCACAGTGCAGACCTAGCGCCAGGTCAAAGCTCCGCAGCGATGTTAGCTGTACTATACCCATTTGCCGCCTTAGTGGGGCGCTACGTGTATCCGAAATTAAGCTAAGCTGCTATTGAATAAACCCTCGACCAAGCCGATAATAACGATTAAATGGTATCATGACCACATCCGATAGTATCATTGAACAGGCACGTGCATTGATCGGTGCCACTGGTCATCGCGTGACCAAACCACGTCTAGATACATTAACGGTTTTGCTCGACCGTAACAGCGCCCTCTCACATGGCGATTTGCGAGAGATTATGCCGGAAATGGACCGGGTGAGTTTATACCGGACCCTAGAATGGTTACTGGAACAGAATCTCGCCTTTCGCATTGATACCGATGGGCATCATCGCTATAGCGCACATGCTGAAGAAAAATCCCATCACCAACACCCACATTTTTGTTGTAATAATTGTGGCTTAACCACCTGCCTTAGTGACGTTTTCAAGTCAGCAGCAATTAAAATTCCATCTGGATTTAAAATCACCGACGTAGAACTTCTAGTCAAGGGTCTCTGCAAAGCCTGCGTCAAATCCTCTAAGTAAGATTTCGCAACAACAAGCGGCATATGACGGAGCTGACCCGCTTACATTTAAACGATGTGCATGTCGCTTATCCCGTCTTGGCTATGCATGTAGAATCACCCCTGGGAACGCGTCCGTCTCGGGCGCATGAGCCATAACATGTTTGTCTATTATTGATTTAACATTTATTATCAAGATATGTGTGTCTGCTATTGGCTGTGGTTATTGCCTGTCTATAAGATTTTCTATAAGATTTTCTATAAGATTTGGTTATGATTTAAAGCCCATTAACAATACACCAGACCGAGGGACACATATGAGCATCTCTAATTTATCGGCTAGCCAACCAATAATTATACGTCTTTTTAGGATAGATAACCGAATAGTTATAAATTCCGATGGTGAAACAATACTTGATCGCACAGAAGACTTTGACCCTAGTTTAAACATTCCTATTGAAATTGCAAACAAAGCTCCGGGGAACAGCACTAAGGTTAGAATAGAAATACATAACACTCCCGCCACGAATAGACGCCAAAATAACCCTTGGCATTTAGCCTTTAAGATAGAAGGTGCAAATCAGGCCGTCAGCGTGGATGTGTCTGGCCCACATAGTGATGCTGGATTAAAAGAGGCATTTGAATATATGATCTCTTGGAATTAAAATTGATGTGATTATTGCCTGTCCATAAATTTCATAAATTTTTCCGAGGCGAAGCCTAAGCTATCAGCTAATCGATGTCACCGGCATACAACTATTGCCTGTCCATGAAATAACATAAATATTCCTGCGACACATCGATCCGGTTATACAAGTGCGGAGCAACATAGACTTGAGTCGCGGCCAGTGCATGTTACATTTTGTTGTGATCATTGCCTGTCCATAAGATTCTAACAACTTCGTAAAGGGCTATGTTGTTAAAGGCAGCCTCTCAGTTAGTGAACTCAAAGACAAAGTCGAACAGGTCGCAGCACACTAAGTGCTCAATCACACTTCCTGTGGTGCGCTAGCTAAGTCCAATTAACTCTTTCCCACAACAACATTATCACCCCTCCATAAGGTCTCAAAGCGCGGTGCCGTTAATTATTGCTTACTGGCGCCAGTAAAGCACTGGCACCAACGCTTTGCTGCTCATATGCACCAATATCAACAATCTCACTGGTAACAACGTCATTGAGATCAGGCCCATTGACCTTGCGTGGATTACCTGCCAAATCGAACGTTTCGGTGACAGCGTTGTCACCCACATCAATGGCTGGAGCCTCGTCTAACAAGGTATAATCGGCATTCGCCGCATCAGTAAACAAGGCCGCTCCAAACGAGTGCGTCACCCCGTTTGAACCAAGGCTCTGCTTGAAGAGACAATAACTTACTGTCGATGTAGCAACAGTAGATTTCGCATAGTCCTCCGTAAGATCACTGCTTATTGCACCATTTTCCATATTGCCCCAAATGATCGTATTTATAAGAGTGAGATTCGATTGATAATTATACAAGCCTCCGTTATTGGTTGATGCATTGTTACCACTAATCGTGCAGTTTATGATATCCACAGTTCCCGAGTTATATAAGAACACTCCTGCATAATTAGCTGCGCTATTATCGGTTATTCTGCAATTAATTAACTCGCTACCGCTAGACGAATCCAATTCCACGCCGCCAGTTCTATCAAAGGCTTCATTATCAAACACCGCACATCTATGCATGGTAAGAGTTGAACTATTCGCTGACAGACCGCCAATGGATCCAGTCTCGGCTGTATTCCCACTAATGCTGCAGTCGGAAAACATGAGCGTCGAAGAATAGCTGTAAATACCGCCTGTACCGCTCGCACTATTTCCTCGCACCAAGCATTCACTCAGATTGAGCGTCGCGTTCTCAGAATAAACCCCACCGGCATTCGACGATGCCTGATTATTTTCGATAATGCATTTTGTCAAAGTTACTGTAGACGTAGCACCGACATAAACCCCACCCCCATTTGCAGCATTATTATTTGAAATAATACAGTTATAAAGGCTGGGCGTCGCATTAACGCAAAAGAAACCACCGCCCAGCGTACTCACTACACCGACTGCATTACCGTCTCGAATAATAAATCCATCGAGGATGCCGCTGCCTGCAGCAGTAACGACATGCCCAACATTATCCGAAGTATCAGAGAGCGTTCCTATATCACCAGAAAGCACACAGAGGTTTTCCTCAACATCCCGCTCAGATGTACTGGCGTTAAAGCCGCCATAGACATCAACACCATCAACAAGTTGAAAGGTCTTCGTCCGATCAGTTCCCGTTGTTGGATAATAGGTTCCTTCGGCAACCCAAATATCCTTGCCACTAGTCGCGACCGTTAGCGCTGCCTGGAGTTCCGTATAAGCATCTGTCCACGAGCTACCATTATTTGCTCCACTCGCATTTTTGTCGACGAAAATAACCTGCGGGCCAGCAGGTGTTGCCGATTGGTTTTCATACGCACCAATATCAACCACGTCAGCAAATCCATAATCACTATCAAAGCCATTTGCTATTCTTGGATTCCCTGCCAAATCCACCGTTTCGCTTATAGCATTATCACCGACATCAATGGCTGGTCCCTGATCCAATAACGTGTAATCACCAAGAGCAGCATCAGTAAATAAAGCTGTTGCATGTGGATGGCTGACTGCATTTGTACCATAGGACTGTTTAAACAGACTATAAGACACGCTGGTTGATCCATCTGTTATTTTCACATCCTCATCAAAATCATTGCTTATTGTCCCCGCTATTTTATTGCCCCAAATAATACAATTCTTAATAACTTGATCCGTAGCAATAGCATAATACCCGCCATAATTAGTGCTCGCATCATTGCCACTAATCGTGCAGTTAATTAATTGTACTGCATCTACATCAAAAAAGTGCACGCCTGCATAAAATGCAGCCGTATTATCAGTAACGCGACAATTAATGAGCTCCGTTTCACCATACAAATAGTAAATACCGCCTGTAGACGTAACGGCACTGTTGTCATAGAGAGAACAATTTTTAAATACAGTCGATGAACGTGTACTATAGACCGCACCACCATGCTGACCAGATGCATTGTCACGCAGCGTGCAATGCAGCACATTCAAGTTGAGCGCATCCTCACAATAAATTCCACCGCCACCACTCACTGCATAATTGTCAATAAGAGTGCAATAACGTAGCGTCGGTGATGTATCGTTACAATAAACGCCAGCACCCAGCTTTTCGCTGGGACCATCTGCGTAGCCATCGCGTATCGTGAATCCATCTAGCACGGCATCATCTGCGCCCGTGACTACACGATATACATTATCAGTAGCCAGCGCCTGCACAGCTATATCACCAGAGAGAATGCTAGCATTGGCGCTTACATCGCGAGCAGAGCGACTGAATTCTGAGCCATCAAAGCCACCATAGATTTCAACACCCTCAAGCAGCTGAAACGTTGCGCTACGGTCATTCGTGGTGCCAGGGTAATAGGTCCCCGCAGCCACCCAAATCTCAGCACCATCCACCGCAATGGACAAAGCCAACTGCAAATCGGTAAATGCATTACCCCAGCTACTGCCATCATTTGCACCCGTTGCATGCTGATCGACAAGCAAGACATGACCTGGAATCGACGGTGGGCTAGCATCCGTCTTCCCACTACCGCCCCCGCCCCCGCCACAGGCAGTGCACAAAAGGCATATACACAGAACAAGGAACAGAGGATTGTTTTTGGCCATGGAGAGAGTCCAAATAAAATGTGTCGAAAGCCTCACCGACTAATGAATACAGGAGCAGAATCAGCTAAAAATACCTGAATTCTCGGGCGCAGAATAACTCTCTCTCTACACCTGTCCATCATTTTTGACATCTAAACAGTGGCCCATTACACCGCAATTGATCAACAGATGAACAGCATTACTACGTAAGGCGACCAAGACCATCTATAAACGATAAATCACAGCAAGCCCAATAGCAAGTTATGAAAATAAAAATTACATAGGGCCCATACACAATGCGCTACAATGTGCTGTGATTATTGCCTGTCCATGAGATCATCTACCGCAGGCCATGTCCATCAAAGTCAAGAATGTTATTCCGATACACGGTCTTGGCTGACACCAAGATCCATGCCGCCCATAGAATCAGACATAGGCCTATATAGGGCGCTGTCTCCGATTCAGAATACATTAATTTTATACCAATTATTACATAGAGAGCGCCATGTAAAATAAAGCTGATTTTTGAACGCAAGTAGATTCTGTAATTCATAATATTTTATGGCCTGTCATTTAAAAGCTCTTCAAAACTAACGAAGGCGCGTTTCCTGTCTGAGCTAACATAGTATGATGCGCTGGCCTTGGGTGGGTGTTCCTCAGAATACAGAGTTTCATGTGATCCCACAAAGCCAATATACGCACAGGCAATTAGGTAGCCTTCTGTTCTATGGCGATAAACAGCAGTTCTCGATATTTTATATACCCCATACTGAAACACTTCTTTGCGCCAGTTGTGATCATATGCTATCGATGGCACATCATTAACTTCCTCAAAATCACTGAAAGGATGATGTGCACTGCCGCGCGCGTCTGGCAATTTTGACAACGAATTTCTAACAAACACCCGTTTATCATCTTGTGATGAGCGTGCAGTATTACACCCTTGAAGCAACAAGATCAGCAAAGTAAGTATTATTATTTTCATTATCAAGAACCAATCATGTGATCATTGCCTGTCCATAAGATTATACCGCCATCGAACTAGCCAACGTACGCCGCAAACGCCGCCAAGAAAAAGGTCAGGATTATTTCGTCGACCTACAAAAAAACGAACAAGCAATCGCCCAAAACGCATCGCAGATCTTCGCCGGCTACATCAGCTCCGGCCAACTCAACGACAGCAACGAAGAAGACCTACTCAGCAAATCCGTCCTAGCCGCAATCAAAATCGCCTACCGCGTCGAAGCCTGGGTCACCGAACACGACGAACAGGCTGATGATATTTCTTAATTACTCAAACATTAACCTCATTTTTTATCTAAGTTCTCTCAATGCCAATTCACTATTAGTAGCTTGCGCTGTCCAGAACCCATGCAATCGACCATTTCGATAAGTCGCCTCATTAGAGCGAATCGCTTGAATAGCTGTATATGATTCAGATTTTAAGTCCTCCAAGGCCCTACTACGCGTTTCTGCTGTAATGTTATTTAAAGCAGAACAAGGAATATAATGTGCTCTCAACCTACCACCCCTTGCGTCAACTACCCTATAGTCTTCTATCCCAAATAGAATTTTGAATTGCCGTTTATTGAAAACCACAAATCCATTCGCATATGCCTTCTCACCAACAGGCAATTCATGGTCTTCAACTATCAACAATGTCCCATCATCCTTGAGTGCCTTTCTAATCAGCCGGTACTCAGAAAACATATCCAGCCAACTTTTGGGATCTACTTCGTGAAAGACGTTGCATAATATGACAAAATCAAATGCCCCTTCCCTTAAGGATTCGATTAATTTAGTTTCATCATTAAAATATCGCTTACACCCCTTGCCATAACAATCCTCCAGCGCACTTACACATTCATTTTTATGTTCGTCCGATATATCAAATGCATAATACTCTAACCAATCAGCGGTATTCACATCCTCATTTAATAACGCAAGGTTTGACAAAAGCCTTGCTTTCCCCGCACCAATATCGAGCAACATTATCTTTTCTTGATTATCACCGTGCTCCTTAACCACTTGGTTTATTTGTTGTATCTGCTCATCCTCAGGACCCGTATTCACCACATGAGGTGCAATCAAACACTCAGCCGTGAACTTCAGGCTTGCCAATTGTGCTGGATAATTAAGGAAATCCCTAAGTCGACCTATCTCATCATCATCACCCAACAATCCACGAAGTACTGTTAACGGTCTGTTCCCATGATATTCCAGACAGCCATCGGTTATATAATAAATAGATGATCGATCTAAATGTGCTAGCACATTGATTGAGTGCGTAGCTATCCAAATCTGCCCATCTACAAGGCATTCCTTTAATTTGTCAATTACATAAATTATTTGCTTTGGATGTAGATGGTTCTCTGGTTCGTCCAACACAATCATAACCTCTGATAGTCGCTCAGCCTGACTATAAATTGCAACACATATTTGCAGTAAAATCTTCTGTCCATCTGACAAATCTGCCTGCCCAATTGCTCTACCAAATAATGTTGCAGCACCTTCACTATTTCTTTTAACACCAGTGCCGAGAAATGCCTCCACATATTCATTCAGCCTATTATACTCCTCTATCATCTGCGCTTTCTCCACATCAGAAATATCTGCATGTGGATTAAATGTATCGCACCATCTGTTTTGAACATTCTGTATCTGTGCCAATGCTCCGTCTGCCAAGCCCCCAATGCCCAGCTGACTCGCACGATTTGCGCTCTGTCGCAAATCACTTGAGCTAAGCTCTTCGGAATCTCTCAGATTTAGGGCCTTAGGCATATACGCTGTCATCAAATAGCTATCAGCGTACCTATCAGTAACAATTAAGTCATTCGACAGTCTCTCCTCGAGGCGTTGAATACTCTCACTAGTGGCCTTGACACCAGCTTCATTTCCACTGATTTCATGAATTAGGTTTTTATAATAATTATCGGCCGCCACCTCTTTGCTATTTTCATCACGGAAGCGCTCCAATTGTTCTCTCCCGTTATCAAGTTCAACACGATACTTCTCACGCTGTTCTTTCAATCTTTCCAACTCAGCCTTAACACTATTCGCATCCGACACTTTAATGTGTCCTGCCAATATCTTAGATATCTTTCTTATCGCACGTGTCTTACCAGCTCCATTTGGTCCAGTTATCGCCACTACTTGTCCAAGGTTCTTCATCTTAATGGGACCCAGTCCGTAAGACTTATCGGCCTTAATATTTAAACTAGTAATTCTCATACCCACCTCTTCTGTCACAATGTCAGATTAATTGCATTATTGCTTGTCCATATGGTCACTTAACAACACCTCATGCAGTTGCTGACCGTCTTTAGGCACCCAACGCATCGTCCTTCTCGGAGGATCACAAATTGAATTTTCGAACATTTCTACCTGCCATGGAATGCCACCTGGGCCATCCATTGTATCCCCTGAATTGATAACATCACCATTCTGCAATAAATACAACGTAATATTACGCAAAAAATTATCTGCATCTTGGGGGCTAATTTGTGATGTCTGAAACCCAACTTCTTGATCTTGTATTTCAAACTGTTCATTTCCAACGGTATCCATTAAGACCCACTGTTCGTCTATATTAAATAGACGTACATTTGACCATAATTCCAAAGGCGGTATTTTGTGGTCCGCTGAAAATTGCAAACTTTCATTTATGCTATTTCCCTCACGCAATACCTCGCCATTTGGATTGAAATAACAAATCACATTCTCCAAGGGCAACAGCAACTGGGTTACCGCTGTTACTTCCTGCAATTCCGCGAGAGCATCATAGTTATCAGGTATTACCGGATCATTAGGGCCCGCTGTGCCACAAAAGGTCGTCCGTATTCGAATAAAACCCATATGTCGATCGATAGCTGATGCAGCATCACTCCAGGTCCAACTTTGCTGAACAGACCTTTCCAAAGATCCTGGATAGGCAAAAGGGCCAAAGTTCCCCATTGTCCATGCCCCCAATATCATTGGCTCCTCTTTGGGACTACCCATGTGATCTGGCCATTTCTGAGAAACATGATCAATGACAATCAGCTCTCTGCTATCAAATTTAGAGCCAATCGTTATGCTTTCCCCCGAAAACGCCCATTCACTGACATCCATAGATTTATTTGTAATCTCATAACTTTTTAAGCACGATTCTATATCGCTCAGAGCGGTTTCTGAATCAGTAAGCAAAATCAAACCTTGTGTGTGTAAACCCTTTGGCATTAACTCACCTCAACTTCCCAATAACGGTTATTAAAATCATTTCCTGTCCATAAGATTTTAATATTTACTTCAAACATCCTCATAGCTTTTGTGGAATAACTTTGTTTTATCGGGCCTCACTAACATACTGTCGTCGTCACAATGTGTATGTGCGAAATATTAATTATCAGACTTATATAGCTCGATAAACAGATCATTCTCATCATCATCTTCAACTTGATAAAGATCTCCAGGTAACGGTTCTGGAGTCATAAAGTATGAGTCAATAGTTTCCAACTGAGACCACCACTTTTCCAAGTCGACTGCACTCATTGAAGGGAACCAAAACCACTTCCGATAGCCATACTCCTCATCTAGCAAAACACACAAATCTGAGCGGTATCTATTTTGAATGTCTGGCTTCATTTTGATTAGCTATAACCGATATAGAAAAAGGAAAACCCTAGAGCAGCTTGAGGCCTCTGAGAGCAAACAAACAATCAGACATCGAGATGTCTCATTTCTAAAACAATAACACTAGGGCTTCCCCAGAGCAAGTCAGACAGCCCACTTAGCCGTATTGTGTTCTTGATGTGAGTGACATAAATATTCCTGCAACACATCGATCCGGTTATACAAGTGCGAAGCAACATAGACTTGAGTCGTGGCCAGTGCATGTTTCATTTTGATGTGATCATTGCCTGTCCATAAGAGTCAAGAGTCTATTAAAACATCATCCCTTAAAACTATTCCTTAACGTAAACAGCCAAATAGGTAATAGTCGGTTTCCCAAACCCCAAGCAGCCAGGTTGTTGAATTTGAAACACAGAATGAAATTTATACCCTTCAGCAGCTTTAGCCGTAAAGCGTTGCTCCAAATTCGCTATGGCCTTATTTGTGAACTCAGCACCAATAGACTCTATTTTATATTGCATGTATCCTCCTTTTGATAATTAAGATCAAACCCACCGTTGCCAGGGCGGCAGCGATGAAGTCGACTAAGCGTAAGCTTGAACCCCCTGAGTAGGCCGTTTCGTCTAATAACAAATTCACTATAATGGGAGCAACTTGGCTCGAAAACACATCGATTGCCGATGCTTGCTGGCCTACATTTCCTATATAAACGAAGCACATTAACAGCTAAATTTACTGATAACGGATAGGCTGGAATAGGAAGAGCTTGTATTTTTTCATCGGCATTCGTTGTACCAGTCAATTGCCTCTCTAATGTAGGCCTTAAACATTCATCAACATTGAATATAGTATTTTTAGTATTTATCTGTAACTCATCCATTCCCACCAAGCCCTTCACCTAGAACCCCATTGCTTATTATAGCTCACACTTACTCGAAACATAAACCAAGAGCTTCGCAGGGACAAGGTTGGATCGGCACGCTTTCACCCTGTGTTATTGAAGTGAGTGACAATTTAAGTCAGGTCTTAGCCCGATACCGCCGCGGCTCCCGCCCACTATGCTCCCGAAAACAACGCGCAAAGTGACTGGCCGAAGCAAAACCACAGCTATGAGCGATCTCGGCGATGGGCATATCCCCAGCGAGCAATAAGCGTTCGGCGCGGCAGAGGCGTTGGCGGCGCAGCCAGGCGGCGGGGCCTTCGCCGACGAGTTTGGTGAAGCAGCGGCTGAGGTGTTCGCGCGAGACCTGACAGTGATCGGCGGCGGCTTGGACGCCGATGTTTTTATCGAGTTGGGCTTGGAGGAATATCTTGGCTTGGTCGACTAAGCGATTTTCCTCACTGGGCTCGGCAGCATTTAATTCGACGAGTGCGGATAAGACATCAAAGGCGAGGCGCGCATTAGCTGCTGCACTGAGATGGCGATGGACTTCTGCTTGCTTGGGAATTAAGGCGCGCAAGGCAGAAACCACCGCGTGCTCGCGGGGCATGGATAATATATGACCATGGGCGGCGACTAAATCGGCGATGATTAAACTGGCGACTTCGCCTTCGAAATTGGCGTAGACAAATTCCCAGGGCTCTGTTTTTCCTTGTTTATTTTTGCTCGACAAATCATGCGGAAAACCGTAGGTCAATTCGTGCTCGCGGGTAATAAATATTAAAGCCTGACCCACGGCGCAGCGTTGCACGATAGCACCATGAGCGTCAAAGATGGCGCCTTCACCGGCGAGGGTAATTTGCACGGCGGCGTGTCGTTCACTGCGCTGGGTAACGAGGTGACGATAATTCGGTGATGCAGCACGCTCCCAGACCAAGCGACTGATGCGCGGTAGACTGGGCGGGCCCATGGGGCTATGCAAATAGACGTTCCGTTCGTTGATCACAGATAGGCTATTTTTAACACAAACTGGTGCTAAACAATGCTTATTTAACGCTATACTGCATCACATGAATACTATTAATGTCACGTCTCAAGCTTCTGAGTCCGCTGATGCGCAAATCACTACCAAGACGGTCTTGAGCGCCCACGCAAATAATCCCAGCATCCAAGCTGGCGACCTGCTAGTCAACGTAGAAGGCGAACTCGCTTCGTTTCGCGCTGCGCTGTCTTTGAAAACACTGAGCGCTCAGTGCATGCTTGTCCGCCTGAGCTTACATAGCGATACCGCCGCCTCGCCGCCCAACATTGCGCTTAGCTTTGATCTGCCAGCTACGGACATTCATTGTCGCTGGATGGGCAATCACAGTCACAAGCGCTTACTCGAACCGAATTGGGCTAATGGTGGCGTCGATGCACGGGCCTGCACCGCCGCGCCGTTAATTTGTTTGTACAGCGAGAGTGGCGTTAACCGTTTATGTATGGCGGGATCAGATCCAGTTCATCCGAGTAAAATGAGCGCTGGCCTGCGCGAAGAAAACGCCTGCTTTGTTTGTCGCGTTGAACCGTTTATGACACGTCGCGCTGCGTGCACGGAGATTAGTTTTGAATTGCGCATTGATCTTCGTGAACACGGCATCGAACAAAGTATTGGTGAAACCGTACAGTGGTGGGCAGAGCAACCGGGTCTCGCCCCCTTACGCGTCCCTGATGTCGGGCGCCTACCGATGTATTCTACCTGGTATAGTTTTCATCAGCATTTGGACGTAGCCGCAGTTGAAAAACAATGCGCGCTGGCCAAAGACCTAGGCTGCGCCGCCGTTATTGTTGATGATGGCTGGCAAACCATGGACGGTAATCGTGGCTACGCTTATTGCGGCGATTGGAAGCCAGACCGGATTCCGCAGATGGCCGAACACGTTGCACGGATTCATGATTTGGACATGCAGTATATCCTGTGGTATTCGGTACCGTTTATTGGCCACCACAGTAAAACACATGCCCTATTTAAAGGTAAATATCTGCGGGATGATCAGCGTCTAGAAACAGCGGTCGTTGATCCACGTTTTCCTGAGATTCGAGATTATTTAGTATCGACCTATGAAGCAGCCGTACGCGAATGGGATTTAGACGGATTTAAATTAGATTTTGTAGATTCAATTTCCTTGCCCGACAACGTCACCCCCGTCGCTGAAGGCGGTCGTGATATCGCCGATGTCGACGAAGCCGTAACCCAGATGCTGCAAGAAGTGGTCTCACGCATTCAAGCCTTAAAACCTGATTTACTAGTCGAATTTCGCCAGAGTTATGTTGGCCCTGTGATGCGAAGCTTTGGTAATTTATTCCGTGCCGGTGATTGTCCCAACGATGCGATTGGCAACCGTATGCGCACCCTCGATATTCGCCTGCTCTGTGGCTCGACCGCCTGCCATAGCGATATGATCATGTGGCACCGTGACGAACCGGTTGAAAGCGCAGCGCTGCAAATGCTGAATATTTTATTTAGCGTGCCACAGATTTCTGTGCTCATCGATCAATTACCCGAAGCACATCAAAACATGTTACGTTTTTGGTTACAGTGGTGGATACAGCACCGTGAAACCCTACTCGACGGCACCCTGTCGGTGAAGCATCCAGAACTCAGCTACACCCAAGCCGCCGCGTCCAGCAACAGCGAACACATCGCCTGCGCCTATAGCCGTGAAATAATCACTGTCGTCCCCTGCCCGTACATCGCCGTGGTGAATGCCACCCGCCAAGCCGGCATCCATATCGAAAGTTTAGAGAATCTTGGCACACAGCGTTGCCGAATTAAAGATGTCTGCGGTAATGTTATCAGTGATAGCGACCAGAATATCCAAGCTGGGATTAGCAGTTTTGCTGTGCCAGCCGCTGGTTTATTGGAAATAGGCGTGCTTGATTAAATCGTGCTCTGTATCTTGGGTTTTTGTTTTTCTAGATCTTACTTTGTTACTTGTTGTTTATCTTCATGTTGTTTTTCTGCAGCTGCCACGCCGTCTGCATCTAGGTCGTTGTCTGCACTTGGGGTAGCTGCTGTAGTTTCGATAGTGTTCTCGGCGTTTGTGCTGTTATCGCCGTTATTTTTAGCCAAGCTAGGATGGACCCGATTCGTCAACACGCTTAAGAGATGATAGAGGTAAAAACCAAGACCAAGCGTGAGTACCGTTAATAATACATATCCAGCACCAGCGGACTTGCCGCTTAGGGGTATATCATTGGCCGCAAACAGATTATGAACGATGACAAAGGCACCATAAAAAGCCGATACCAATTTTAAGAGGACATAGATTAGTTTAATAACAATCACGAGATGAGCCTATACTATACTGCCATGTCGTCAAAGGCAGAGATTGCAGAAATTATTTAGTCTGCAGCACGCCAGCCGGATAACTATGCGCAGGGCCAACCCGAATATCGAGAATCTCACTGCTGGTAAATTCTAGGCAGGTATCCGTTGCTGGATTCATCTGATACAGACGGACATACACCTCCATCTCACCTGCGAGGTCTACCCAGATGGCATTATCCTCCTTTTTGTTCAGCGCGTAAAAGGCCTTAACTCGTAGCGGCATATTCACCCAGATAATACCAGCGAATTTTGACTGGCCGGGCACAAAAAGTCGCAACTCACCGCTTGCTTCAACACGGTCTAACAATGCTCTCCGCGTTACCTGTAACGGTCTATCCGCATCATAGGCTGCCTCAATATCGGCGAAGCATATATCAGCAGAAAGTGGCGCGTCTTTTACCGCAAACGGCTGGGCAAGAAATAAGTAAGCAGCCACACTTGCGCCGAACATGACCAGCAGCGTCATAAGCGCAATACCAAGATACTTCTTTTTCATCTTAGCGGTCCGTCAATAAATACTTATTTATCCACGTCGCGACACCACCCTCTGTGCATGGTGGGCATAATTGATCAGAGGCCTCAATTACTTCGGGGTGCGCATTGGCGACGGCTACGCCGATTCCGGCCCATTTTAGAGTGTTGGTGTCGCTCACGTCATCACCAAAGGCAATCACATTTTCTGATGAAATGTTTTTACGTTTACACCATGCGCGTACGGCGCTGGCCTTGTCGAGACCGGGTGCGGTGCCGAATATACAATGACCTCCGTCAATTAAGCGCCAGTGCATCTGCTCTGCGGGATACTTAGTGGTCAGCTCGTCGTATAATACGCTTAAGTTATGCGCTTCGTTCCAACAACATAAACGAATCGGTTCATTGGCTAAGGCCGTATCCATCGAGCAGAGGTGTTCCTTAGCTACGCCCCATTGCGCCATTTCAACTTCATTTAATTCTTGTGAAAAAACAATGCGTTCATCGGCCACGGCTATGCTGGCGTAGGGCCGATGCTCATACGCAATCATATCTTGATAGCACGATTCGAGCAGGTCACGTTCAATGCAGGCGTAGCTCACAATGGCGCCGTCTTCCCAGGCACAGGCACCATTATTAAATACACCGTCATTTAAATAATCCGCTAAATCACCCAAGCGTATATGACCAGACGAACGGCGGCGCGCTGTAGCAACCATTAATTGATAGCCACGCTCAGCGCATGCCTGCAGCGTCGGCAGCAGGGATGGATGTGGCCCAGCATCGTGCGGGGCCAAGGTCCCATCAATATCAAACACCAATAAACGCTCAGACATAGATCCCAGTGCCTATTTTAATGGTAAAACTGACTTTAATTTTGTTCCTGTAATAAATCATTGTGGCGGAGCAGAGCGTCAACCGTTGCGTCGCGACCACGAAATTCGCGGTAGACTTCGGCGGCAGGCTTGCTGCCACCAAGGGCGAGCACGGTGTCAGCAAATTTACGCCCAACTGATTTAATCGCGTCTTCGTTGTCTAAGCCGACTTCTTCGAAGGCAGCAAAGGCATCAGCGCTGAGAACTTCAGCCCATTTGTAGCTATAGTATCCAGCTGCGTAACCGCCTGCGAAGATATGTCCAAAGCTACACAGGAATCTGTTTTCGGCCAAAGGCTCTAGCACATTGTAGGCACGCGATTCACGTTGCGCCGCGTCCCACAATGACTCGCTGCCGTCTGGATCAAATTCATGATGCAAATACAAATCCAAGCTACCGAAATTTAATTGGCGCAGGCACATTGACGCGGCGCGGTAGGTGCGCGCAGCTTTAACTTTATTAAATAATTCTTCTGGAATTGGCTCGCCGGTTTCAAAGTGACGGGCAAATTTGTCGATGCTGGATTTGTCGTAGCACCAGTTTTCCATAAATTGACTTGGTAATTCAACCGCGTCCCATTCGACATTACTAATCCCGGCAGCCATGCTGTGATTAATCGTGGTCAGCATATGCTGTAAACCGTGGCCAAATTCGTGGAATAAGGTTTCGACTTCACGGAAGG
>CBDUFM010000003.1:0-18566 GCA_965366325.1 uncultured bacterium | reverse complement strand
CACTGCGAATAATACCCGTTCCATGCATTAATGTTTCCGCAAATAAAAACACCGAACCCTTAGGTGCTATAAATTGATGGATCATGTCAGGCCTATCAGCGATCATAGCCTTTATTTGATCTTGCGGAATATCAATCTTATGCGTACCGGGAATACAGACAGTCCCACCATCATCAGGGCCAAAATCAGTTAAATTCACTAATGTTTTTACAAAGTTACAATGAAATAAATTACGCTTCGTGTACGTCGCCACTTGTATATCCGCGCCACGGTGCCAACCATGCCCGCTTGCACCACAGCGTCTATTCACATGACCATTGGTTTCATTTATACGCACGCCACCACCGACAACCTCTTCAGCCATACCCACTAAATAGGGATTAAACACAAAATCCAACAAGCGCTCATGCGCGCGCCCCAAGCCCCACAGCCGATGATGATATTCGCCTTGCGAGGAGACCTGCGCTCCATTTAGACTCGGATCAAGTATGCCAGCTTGTTCGGCACGCAGCCCACGATCACGAATATCAAGCATGACCGCACGCAATTCATCTGTTTCCGCTTCACTAAACACTGATTCGATAATGACATAACCATGCATATCAAAGTGCAGTCGCTGGGCAGGGGATAAGGCCGGAAAGGGTGTTTTGAGCCTACGCTCGATTTGATCATACATAGTCAACATGACTGCATTCCTCTGCGATAAGTCGTTGTGTATCTAGGAGATAACTAGTAATAATATGCTTATTATACCTACTCTTTTACCAAATATATATTGTTTATCTGATAATAAGTTATAATTTTGTGCTCTAATGCCCCATTTCCCTTACGGCTCACTTGGCTTTCATCAACACATCGACAGGCTCCCGCAGCACTGCTCCTGCCAACCCTATGCCGTTGGCTTTGGCAATGCGAGCGGCACCGAATCGCGCATACTGAATAATGCCAAGCGCTGTGAAGCTGAATTTCTGTTCCACTATACCACACGGGGCATCGGTAAATTTCACGACCGTTTAACTCAGACGGAATCACTCGTACCACCAGGCTCTGCCTTCCTAAGACCGATCCCCTCCGAGACTGCTTATGAAAATTTACCGCCGGATGATTGGGAAACCCTGTGGATATTCTTTAACGGCAAACTCGCCCACACATTAGTAGATGCACTTATTCAAGACAATAATGGTAGCTTTATTTTTAGCCAATCTGCCGACGGCCCAAGCATCCAAGCGTTGTATAAATTATTTCGCCTACGCCTCAATGGCGATGTGCACCCAGCAACAGCATCTGGCATTCTCTATGAAATGCTCAGCGGACTCTTTTGCCCAAAAGAAGATCCCATTCCTTCAGCTATTCAAGACGTCTGCAGATTTATTAATCAAGAGCTCAGTAATCCTGAACTAAATGTTGCGCTTTGCGCAGAGCACATTGGCATGTCACGTTCTCATTTCTCACGTACCTTTACTCGCTCGATGCACAGTAATCCAAATGCCTACATCAACACCTTGCGTATGCAAAAAGCAACTGACTTACTCTTAAGCCACCAATATAAAATTAAAGACATCGCTGCCTTATTAGGATTCACCGAAGCAGCCTATTTCAATGCCGTCTTCAAGAAGCATTATGGCTATCCACCTGGACAGATAGCAAAAACACAACATTAATATGGCCCAACCTTGGGCAAATTAGCGCACGAGGTATAATGACAGAGAGTTGAATTGAGCAAGAAACAACGTGTACTCTTAGACTCATGCACCACTACCGCCAACTGCTCTTCAGGATTACCCACCATTGAGTGCACTCGATTTTTCTCGTGACGGTGGCGACATACGCCGCGATATCATTGCGGGACTAACCGTTGGCATGGTCTTGGTTCCACAAGCGATGGCCTACGCCAGCCTCGCAGGCATGCCCCCCGTCTACGGGCTCTACGCAGCTACTATCCCCGTGATCATTGGTTCGTGCTTTGGCTATTGTCCCATTTTAAATACTGGTCCGGTAGCAATGACATCGCTACTCACCCTCGCAGCACTCACCCCCCTAGCTGTTCCAGGCAGTGAAGCATACATCGCACTTGCCGCCCTACTCGCCATCCTCGTTGGCCTTGTTCGTATTGTTGCCGGCTTTTGCAAAGCATCTTTTTTAGTCGACTTTATTAGTCACCCAGTGATGACGGGCTTTTCGGCTGCCGCAGGCGTGACTATAGCCTCCACCCAAGTACCTAAATTTTTCGGCCATAATCCCGGCATTGAAAATCCCATTATCAACTCGCTCAGCGCCATGCAGGATTTTTCACATGTTCATCTAGCCAGCTTATGTATTGGGGTGCTCAGCCTAACAGCTATGCTCCTGATTAAAAAAATAAATCCACGTTTACCCAATATTTTAATAGTGCTGGTACTGGCCACCTTAGCCAGTTGGTATTTTAATTTTTCTGAGCAGGGTGGCGCTGTCGTAGGTAGCATCCCAGAAGGCTTGCCAAGCCTCAGCCTCCCAGCAGCCGTCTGGGAAGAATGCATAATTTTACTCCCTAGCGCTATATTAGTTGCGATCATTGGCCTCTTAGAAGTTATGGCCGTGGCCAGTGCCTATAAGGCCAGCAGCGATCAAGACACTGATATTGATAAAGAACTTATTGGGCAAGGTCTTGCCAGTGCCGCCGCTGGCTGCGCAAGCGGATTCCCTGTTTCCGGCAGCCTTTCGCGCTCCTCATTAACCAATATTGCAGGAGCTAAATCAGGACTCGGCGCTCCTTGTTATTGTAACCTTACTCTGGGCTACGCCGCTCTTACAACCCATGCCCATGCCGGCCCTAGCCGCCGCTATTGTAGTCGCTGTCATTTCACTAATTCGCGTGCGTGACTTCAAACACTGCTGGCTCATTTCAAAAAAAGATGGCCTCGTCGCCATCTGGACCTGCCTCTGCACACTCGCACTCGCACCCAATATGGTGTGGGGCATTTTAGCGGGCATTGGCCTCGCCATGTTTTTCTTTTTATTAAGCATGATGCGCCCACGCATCATTGTTCTCGCACATGCTGAAGTACGTGAAAGCATCGACGACAGTCAAGATAAAGACACCCTGCACTTACGTCATGATGGGCGCCTGTGCTTTCTCAACGCCCGTTCTTTTGTCCGCCGCGTTCAACAGCAACTAGCACTCCTACAAAAAGACGACAAACGTTACAAACAAGTCTGCATTGATTGCAGTAGCATTAACGACATCGACAGCACGGCGATGGACCACCTCAGCACATTGCGTACTAGCCTCAAAAAACAAGATATTGAATTAAAGCTCATCCATCTCAAATCGCAGCTAGAGGCCTGTTTTCAGCGCAATGACACCGATGCGCTTGACGATATTTTCATGTAAGCTTGACGATATGTCTATGTACGTTGCGCAGCCACGCATTTCTTAATCGCGCTGACGCTCGGATAGCTACTAAACAAAAAACCACGTTGTCCTAAAACTGGATCATCAGCAAGTGCTGCAAATTCCCTGCGTTTAATAATACTACGATCAACACCAATGAGTAGATTTGGCGCCAGCCCATCGCGCAATTGTTGTAAACGTCTTGTTAATGGAGCGCTATGCCAACGGTGAAAAAACTCAACAGTATAGACAGCATCTGGCGTCTTAATTTGCAGGTCAGGGACCAATATTTCACCCGTACCCAACACCGCCAATGGCGCTTGATCATCGCAGTGCCACTCACTGCATTTCTTGCTGATGTTGTGCAAAAGTAGCTGTTGCTCTTCTGGAATATAACCAAGAAATCTATTCTCGCCAATTAAGCCACTGCTGTCATCCAAGCTGAGCTGTACTGTCGTGCGTCGCTCATTGCGTGGGCAACGAATATCAGCAATCACAGCCCAACCCTTCGCGCAGGCAACAGCGGGCAGAAATTGCGCCAAATTAAGTCCGTAGCGCTGATGCTGGTCAAGCACAGCCGATGGCCCAGAGACAGACAACAATAAATTGCCGGTATCATCTTGTTGAATATTTGCGAGCAAACGCTGAAAGCGTAAGGCCTTTAATAGTTGCCGCCGAAAACCGGTATCGGTTTCAATAATTGCGACTTTTAAATTTTGTGCATACACTAAAAGTCCCTGCGCCTGCGCCATATTATAACGCTGCACCAATTGCTTTGCTGAAAAATTACACGGCTTGGTCAAGACAGCCGCCTGTGGTAAATCCGCGTATAAACCCTCATACAATCCCTTAGAGCTCAAGCCCAAGGCTGCAGCCATATCCTTATGATAGGCACGCAAATCCGCTGCTGGCTTCTGTAAGGCCAGAGCCGACTGCGCAAATGCCGCTTCACGCAAGGCACGGCGCGATTGCGGATCCGTGAATTCACTCGCATCTTCGATGAGTTTATTTAAGCCACGCGATACGCTTAGATTGCGCGCACGATACAGATGCGGCGTCAGCCCCTCATTAATCTCCTGACGAGTTTCACCAAGCTGTGACTGCCAGTAGGCCAACAATGATTCGGCAACCGTTAACAATGCGCCAGCCGGCTTCACAAATAGTGGCTGAATGGCCTCGCCATCAATTTTGTAACGCAAGGTTTCTTTGTTGAGCATTTAACTATCCACCTCATCAAGGCGCGACTGATCGCTTTCACTGGTATCAAGTTCTAATTGCCCAAAAGCAACATGGCTGCGTCGTCGCTCTGAAGTGTAGGACTCTGCCGTCCCCGCAGAAATAAGTTCGTATAAAACAGCCACCTTATCAGCGGCCGGGCGTAAAATACGACCAAGTCGTTGCACGTGCTCGCGTACCGTACCGCTCCCACTAACAATTATGCCTACGCTGGCTTCGGGAACATCCACACCTTCATTTAAAACCCGACTGGTGACCAAGATCGGCCACAGGCCCGAGCGGAAATTGCTCAACATCTGCTTGCGCTCAGCGCTCTTAGTGTGATGCGTTATAACTGGTAAAACCATGCGCCGACCAATTTCATAGGCTGTCGCATTGTCATCAGTGAAAATGATAATGCGCTCGCCGCTATGATCTTGGATTAATTCCCAACAGACGCGTAGCTTAGCGGTACTCGCTCGCGCCAATCGTTTTTGTTCGCGGTACGCTGCCATCACTGCACGACCATTCGCCGAACGTGCTGCCTTGGCGATAAATTGCTGCCAGCCATCTGGGGCAGAAAAATTCACTTGTTCTTGACGCACAAAGTCTAAATAAATCTGACGGTTTTCTGTATACGAAGCGAACTCTTCATCATCCATCGCTACTTCTAATACTTCCGCCTGATAGTTAGCTAAATAATTGCCTTCTAATTCATTGATCTGCGAGCGGTGAACAATCGGGCCCAGTAATTCTTCAAGGCGCTGATGCTGGCCATCGGTTCGTTCTGGCGTAGCGCTTAGCCCTAAGCGAAACGGCGCAATACAGGACTCCGCCACCACACTGGTCATCGCCGATGGTAAATGATGACACTCATCACAAATTAAGAGGCCAAAGCGGTTACCATAATGCGGCATAATCAAAATACCGGAATCATACGTCGCCACCGTGATGTCCTGCAAATTCTTTTCACCGCCTCCATATTGACCAATCGGAATATGCAGACGGCTTTCTAAATCGGCGGCCCACTGCTGAACCAAATCGATGGTCGGCGCTAAGATCAATGCGCTGCGTTGCGCTGCCAAAATGGCCCGCACAGCAACGTAGGTCTTACCCGCACCTGTTGGCAGGACGATCACACCTCGTTTTTTATGCTCGAGCCAACGTGCCAATGATTCACGCTGATAGGGTCGCATCGCCAATGGCGCGTCTTCTATCAGCTTGAGTTCTGCGTAGGCCTTAGCCTGATCGTCGTAGTCCACCTTACCGTGCAGGGCACGGATAATGTCGGCATAGGCCATCGCCTTTGCTCGGTGTTGATTAATACGGCTATCCCAAACCACATGATCGCCAATCAAGGGGAGATCCGCCTGATCGATACACAGGGTTCCATCATCAAAGCGCAGGGTTAACACGCAGGCAGTGTCGAGACGATAGCCACGGCTCAAGGCTTGGACTGTGCACGAGACTGCCTAGCCTCCAACAACATCGTTAACGCCGAGATACCTTGGCACGAGAAGGACGTACATGGCTCCCACTATTCCTCAACTGTTGGCCGAACACGGCAGCCCACTCTACGTTTATGACCTAGAAACGGTACGTAGCCGCGCCCAGACCTTGAAATCTGCACTACCCTACCAACAGCTACAGCTCCTCTATGCGATTAAGGCAAACCCCTGTCCGCAAATAGTTCGCTGCCTCATTGAAGAAGGCTTTGGCATCGACTGCGTCAGCCCCGGTGAAGTCAAACACGCGCTGCGCCTCGGCGCTGATCCTAAAAATGTTCTGTTTACTGAAAACAATATGACCGACGCAGAAATGCATGCCGCCATCGAAGCCGGCGTGCTGATCAATTGTGGCAGCCTCGATCGTCTAGAGCGACTGGCGCAGGCCGGTGCCAAGCAAGCAGCCGTGCGCTTCAATCCAGATGTTGGCGATGGCGCCCATGCCAAAATTTTAACCGCCGGACCCTTAACCAAATTTGGTGTTTATTATAATCAAGTCGATCAGGTGCTCGCTATTGAGAAAAAATATGGGATCAAAGTTATTGGATGCCACATGCACATCGGCTCCGGTATTTTAAATGCCGATGTCTATCTTGCTGCCATGAAAGTGATACTCAGCGTCGCCAAGCAATTACCGCATTTGCAATTCATTAATTTTGGCGGTGGCCTGGGCATCCCTTACAAAAAAGACGACCAAGCAATTGACCTAGAAAAAGTTGGCAACGCCGCTAGTCACATGATGCAAGAATTTTGCGCTGACTACGGACGCGATCTTGAATTACGTCTCGAGCCTGGGCGCTATTTAGTCTGTGAAGCGGGCAGCCTCTACACCACCGTAACCAGTGTCAAAGAAAACCCAGATGGCCGAGTCTATGTTGGCTGCGATACCGGCTTTAATCACTTAGTCCGCCCATGCATGTACAATAGCTACCACCACATTGATAATATCAGCCATCCAGATAATCCACCAGCCACGGTTGATATTGTCGGTAATATTTGTGAATCAGGCGATGTCTTTGCCCGTCAACGCAGCTTACCACGTTGTGACCTTGACGATGTGCTCGCCATTCGTGATGCCGGCGCCTACGGCATGAGCATGGCCAGCACCTATAATTTACGCCCATTACCGGCAGAAATAGTGCTCGATGGCGAACAGGTCATTGTTGCCAGAAAACAGCAAAACCTAGACGCCTTATTAAATGCGTGGAATACTTAATTGTAAAAGGGATCTAAGCATGGATACGAACCAAATAAATGACGCAACTCCTGCAACCACTGCATCCGCAAGCAGCGAGCTACCTACCAGCGGCGACGCTGGCGCGCAAATAAGCAGGGCACAACCTTGGTTCGACAAGATCTATGACGGCACCTGGTTTAGTGAACATATGTGGGTTGCAGTATGCCTTGAAATATGTGTACTTTTCCTCATCTCGCTCATCGTGTTTTTTGCCGTACGCAGCTACATTTATAAAGCAGTAATCGCTACTATTAAAAAAACCAAGAATACGTGGGATGACGCCTTTCTCGAAGCAAAAGTTTTTTCTCGAATCAGCCTGCTCGCTCCGCTACTTTTCATAAATTATATTATTCAATTTCTCCCTGCCATTCATGCGCACCCACAAATCGTCTATGGCATACAAAGCATCTCCACTGCATTAATGGTTTTATCTGGCATGCTGGCATGCCTTAGTTTAACGAACGCAGTTAATAATATCTATGTCAAACGGGAAAATGCTCACAAGCATCCCATCAAAGGTTACCTACAACTCGTTAATATTTTTATCTGTGCGATAGGCGCCATATTTATCATCGCAATTTTATTAGACCGTTCTCCATGGGTATTCATCAGCGGCGTTGGCGCAATGACAGCCGTACTGATGTTAATCTTTAAAGACACCATCTTATCGGTAGTTGCCAGCGTTCAGCTTAGCTCCAATAAAATGGTACAAGTTGGCGACTGGATAGAGATGCCGCAGTACGGTGCCGATGGCGATGTAATCGATATCGCCCTACACACGGTTAAAATTCAAAACTGGGATAAAACCATTACCACTATTCCCACCCATAAATTAATTGAGACCAGCTTTAAAAACTGGCGCGGCATGTCAGAATCCGGTGGCCGCCGCATTAAACGCTCTGTAAGCATCGATATGAGCACGATTCATTTTCTCAGCATCGAAGAAATTGAAAATTTGCGTCAGTTTGAAATACTCACAGACTACCTTGATGGCAAACGTCAAGAAATTGACTCCTTTAATGAAAGTGCCATCAAAAACAAAACCTTTGAACCTAATAAACGCCGACTCACCAACATCGGCACCCTGCGTCATTACGTCAAAGCCTACCTGCGCGACAAACCCTATATTCACAAAGACATGACCTTTCTCATTCGTCAATTAGCACCTTCTGAGACCGGCATCCCTCTAGAGATTTATATCTTTAGCAACAACACCAACTGGATCGAATATGAAGACATCCAAGGCGACATCTTTGATCACATCCTTGCCATCCTGCCAGAATTTGGCTTAAAAGCCTTCCAAAACCCAGCAGGCTCGGATTTCGCCAATTTGAATCATTAACGCGCTGGTGCTGGCCCTTGCTCCGCAGCGGTGCATCGATGCCACTCCCTAAGTGTATAGTCAAAAGCAGCTTGCGATAAACGGAATCGCAGTATCCTGTCATGGAATATATTCCAGGAGTGAAGTATGGGTTTATTTAGTAGCATGTGGCGTTTCGTAAGCACGATCGGTGGCATTCTTGGCTCTCAAGTAGACAGCGCCACCGAAGGTATGCTCACCACGCCAGCCGGTATCAAAGCCACTTTTAACGAAGCGCGTGGCGAATGGACCAAGCAATACAAAGACGTGCGCGATGCGGTTAGTCAATTGGTCATGCTCATCGAGCAAAAAGACCAGGAAATTACCAAGCTCAATAAAGAACACGAAGATGTCACCACCAAAATGAATGGTGCCATTGAAAAATACAAAGAAACCAACGAAGATAAATACCGCGATGCATTTTCTAGCGCGCATGAACGTCAAAAAGAGCTAGAATCACGAATGGCTACCCTCGAAACAGAAAAAGCGGAGCTCGAAGATAAGGTCGTCGGCTACAAAGCCCGTCTTACTGAAATGCAGCGCCAAATTCAAGATCTCGACAAGAAAGAAGCCGAGGCAATCGCTGACATCGTTTCCAGTCAGCAAATCATTAACCTCAATGACCGCCTCAGCAACATGTCCTCAACCCTTAAAGACAAAAACCTTCAAGCTGTTGAACGTAAACAAGCCCAGTTAAAAGCGCAGGCTAAACTGTCCTCTGAATTAGCGGGCACCGACTCCGCGGCCATGGATCGTGAATTAATGCAAGCTGGTCAAAAAACCAAGTCCGATGATCTATTCCAACAAATGCTGGATGACAGCAAGAAAAAAGAAGATCAACGACAAGAGGAAAAAGAAAAGCCCCGCGAGCTCTGATATCTCGAGGGTTCCGCCCCCGGACTCGCTGCGATCATGGCATCCACGCGCTATCATCTTTTGCCTGCAGTACCACAAACACCCACCTGACTTATGTAGTAATTCGATAAGGCTTTCGTCAATGCCTTAAAAGAATGGACCGTTAAGTACGATAAGCTAACGGTTACTTTCAGAATTTATTGGATTTGGGAGCCCGAGGGGCGCAGCGCCCGCGAAACTAAACAGCCACGTGACCTTCTCTGCGAACCTCTTTGGGGTTGCGGCCGTCTAAGCGATGGAACCATTTGGCGAATTGCGAGGCACTTTTGAAACCGAGCTCGAAGGCTATTTGTTTAATCGCGCGCCGACCCTTCCACAATTGTTCCAAGGCGTACTGAACGCGCATGTTATCGAATTCTGCCTTGGGGCTGCTATTTAAGTATTTTGCAAATAAACGATCAATCTGCGCGCGCGATAATCCGACTGCCTCCTGAAAATGCTGATAGGGCACATTATTTTTTCTTAAATTCGCACTCAAAATATCCACCATTTCATCAACACGACTATCACCGCTAAATTCATCCAAGGGCTCGTAACCGAGCTCCAAAGCGGCCTCATACCAATCACTCAGAAAAGCACTTTGCGCAGATTGAATTAACCATGCCCGCGCTGGATTGGTCACAAAGGTGGATTTCACGTGCTTGTAGGTTGGCGCCGGCTGCATCTCCTGCGGCAACAAAGCAATAAAGCTTCGCGCCGATTCTTGCAGCTGCTTAAAGCGTAAGCGCGGAGCGGTTAACAAGCGGCTCGACTTAAAAAGTGGACGCCCCGTCTCCCACAAGACCCGAAAGCGCAAAGACATAATTTCAGCATCATCAGAAAAAGCCTGCTCCAGATATAAACCCGGCATCTGAATCACCCAAGTCCCCGCATGGACACGTTGGGTTCCTAGCTCGGTCGTAATATCGACATAGCCCTTTTCCATTAACCAGACCACACAGAGGTTATGTCGATGTCCGCTCCACTTGGTTCCCGCCGGTGAAGATGAGCGATAAGACATCATCATGGTGCAGCGAAGTTTGTCAAAATCTCCTAAAGTACGGTCTGAATTGGGCATGCGCTAAAATGTTTCCTTATACTGATGCACTGTACAGTCATAAAATACAGTCATTCTCTCTATGACTAGGAAATCAATAGCTTAACCAGTATTCTTAGCCAAGGCTTATTATAGAGCTAGACAAGCAATGAGTCAAATAGTCTCTTTTTTGTGAATTTTGTCTCTCATTAGAACTAGCCATTTCATTTTAATCTCTGCACAATCAGCCCCATCAGGGGATCATCTATGGACGAACATGCGTACGACGACGAATTAGAGATCGAGGATGACCTCGCTCTCGATGAAGACATCAGCGAAGACGATGATGTTAAAGTCAGCGCGGCCCCGGCTTGGATCATTAGCCTAGCAGTTCACTCGCTCCTCCTTCTCATCATGAGCCTCATTGTATTTGGCTCCCTCCAAGAAGAGGAAGAACCACCCATTCGCGTAGCGAGCATTGAGCCACCCCCACCAGATGAAGAGGAAGAAAAAGAAGAGCGCACCCTCGAAGAAGTGGAAGTCACTATCGAGGACGAAGTCATTACTGATCAACCAATTGTGACGGATCTGGATGTACCCATCGAAGACCTGCAAACTGAGGATCCAGTCGAAGAAGAAGCGGTCGAACCCAAGGGCCGTGAAGAGGCGGTCGCAACTGCCGAAGCCGGCGGTGCAATGGCCTTCATGGCGATTGGCGCTGGTGGCGGCGCAGCAGGTGCATTTGGCTCACGTACAGGTGGCGGCAAAAAACGCGCCGTCGGTAAAAATGGTGGCAGCCGTGCATCTGAAAGCGCTGTAAACGCGGCTTTAATTTGGTTCAAAAAACATCAAAGCCCGAATGGGATGTGGGATGTCGATGGCTTCCAAGATAATTGCAAAGAAAATCCAAAGTGCGAACCGGGCACCATTCACAACCTCGATAACGGCGATGGCGACTGCGCCTGCACTGCCTACGCAGTCCTTTGCTTTCTCGGTGCTGGCTATGATCACAAAACCCCTGGCAAATTTAAAGACACTGTAGCCAAAGGCCTCGAATGGCTCAAGGGAATTCAAAACGCAGACGGAACCTTCGGGGTAAAAAAACGTAATTACGAAAACCCCATTTGCACCATGGCCATTTGCGAAGCCTATGCCATGACTATGGACCCGACACTGAAAGAGACAGCACAAAAAGCGGTCGACTTATTACTCAGCCGCCAAGCAAAATCAGACAAGTTCCCATACGGCGCTGGCTGGGACTACACCGCCGCTAATCCCAAACGTAATGATTCATCCGTAACCGGCTGGTGTGTAATGGCACTGAAAGCCGCTAAATCAGCAGGTCTCAATGTCGGTGATGGCTGGGAAGGATCGAAACAATGGTTTGATGCTCATTGGCAGGCATCAAATCCAGGGAAAAATGCTGACAGTCTCAGCTATGAAGATAAATCGTATTTTTCTTACACGTTCAATCAAACAAACGACGACGCCTTTTTTAATTTTGGCAACAAAGTTATTAATGACATGAAAAAACGTCGTCCGGTTGAATGTGTCGGCGCACTGTGCGGCGTCTTCCTCGGCAAGCGACCAGGTGATGGCATACTCGATTCGCTGATTCGCACGGTCATGGAAGAACAGGTACCCAAGGGATATCCGACCAATACCTATTGGATGTACTATAATACCCTCGCTGTTTTTCAGTACGGCGGTAAAGACTGGAAAATCTGGAATGACCAGGTTCGTGACATGCTCGTCAACGCACAACATGGCAATGGCACTGGCTGTTTAAATGGTAGCTGGGATTACACAGGCACCGGAGGCGCAGTTGAAAGCCACATCGCACCGGTTGGTCGCCTACTCAGCACTGCCTACTGCTGCCTCAGCCTAGAAGTGTACTACCGCTATGAACGTGTCGCTGGTCGCAAGAAAAAATAATCAACATTCCAATCGCATAGCGCGCCCAAAAAATAATCCCACATGTTTTGCATGTGGGATTTTTATGGTTTTGTCGCTAGACCTAACTGTTATCGGTCAGACCGACTTCGTCATCATCGGTGCTCGTATCAATGTTATGCGCCACATTATGCTCACCCAAGAGCTTCTTAAGATACTCCACCACATCATAAAGACCTTTACGGAATTCATAACTGGTATCGAGATACTTGCCCACCGCATCCATAGTCGGAATCAAAGATTGTTCAATCACCCGAATATGGGTTTCGTATAATTTGCCATAATAACGAGGTAAGGTATTAATGATTTCAATTTTCTGTTCTTCGGAATTTTTCTCTTCTGCCTGCTCAGGTCGCGCCAGCAATCTCTCCAACAACGGCGCCAATTGCTCAGCAAGATCTTTCTTAGCCGCGTTCCCCTGAATCGCCGACTCAACGCCACCCAGTCCCTCGTTAATTTTAATTAACTGAAGTAAGGCATTCGCCATCGGATCATCTTCACCACCTACCAATTCTTGGTTTCGGGCATATGTCTTACAGATATCTTTCCAGCGCTGGCGTTCTTCATCGGTTTCTATACCAAGCATATGACGGAACTTCAGCAAGTTTGCCTCTGCACCGGTGGTCAAGGTTTGCGACTCAGAAACATAATGATCAACCAATATTTGCAGCAATTCTTCGTCGTTCATAACTGGCACAATTTTCTCTGCCAATTTTGCCATATTTCGATAAGAACCCTGCAATTTAAAGGCTGGCTCAACGCGGAAATCATCAGACATACTGGCTGATTCAATATAAGCCATGTTGACTTTAAGAATCGCTGATTGAATCGTACGCAGGTGACGAATCACCTTGCACATGTCTTCTAATTCCAATGCCGAATACGGATGTTCAAGCTCGCTACGTGATGCATCATCCCCTTCGGCGATACGAATGAGACGATAAAAGTCTTGCTGTGAGCGCGTAGCTACAGGGGCCAAAATCGCATTGGTTGTTAAGCAGTTTTCGAGATAACTTAATTCAAAGGCCTCTTGCGCACCGCCCAAAATGTCACCCAAATTATAGGTGTCAGCACGGTTAGCCAACATGTCTGGAATTTGGAATTTGTCACCGCTCTCAGTGTACGGGTTCCCCGCCATGACCACCGCAACTTTTTTACCGCGCAAGTCATACGTCCGTGAACGCCCCTTCCAGACCCCTTCTATCTTACGTTGGCCGTCACAAAGAGAGATGAATTTTTGCAACAATTCTGGATTACAGTGTTGAATGTCATCAAGGTAAATCATGACATTATTACCCATCTCAAAACTGAGATTTAATTTTTCCAACTCTTGCCGCGCGGTAACATTTGGTGCTTCCGCTGGATCCAACGATGTGACTTCATGGCCAATCGCCGGACCATTAATTTTCATAAAGGTCAAACCCAAGACTGATGACACATATTCCATCAAAGTTGTCTTACCGTAACCCGGAGGAGATATTAGGAGCAACATCCCCATTAAATCAGTTCGCTTACCATCACCGACCGAGCCACATTGCTTGGCAAGATTATCACCAATCATGGGCATATACACTTCGTTGATGAGACGATTGCGCACAAAGCTTGTCAGGACGCGTGGCTTAAATTCTTCCAAGCGCAACTTATGGCGCTCGTCTTCGATGATCTGCTTACGCAATTCTTGGAACGCCTTATAGGCCGGGACTTCGACCAAGGCAAATTCATTAAGGCGATCATTAAACTCATCCAAACGGAGTTCCAGCTGCTTGCTCTGAATCCGTGGATGCTGTCCGAGCAAACCATCAATGACTTTAATAGTTTGGGCATGAATAGACTCACATGCAATCTCGTCGTCATAATAAAGAAAAACAACAGTTTCATTAAGGACATGCTCAGCCTCATCTGCGTGCTGCAGCACATAGGCACTCAGCCACACCTTAATCATATCCAATGAAGCCAATATATCGCCGCGTACTCGTTTTAGTTCACGATCAAAAATTTCACGCTGCTTAACCATATCCAAATGGGCGAAAAAGTGCTCTATCAAATCTTTACTGGCACCGCTACATGACCATTTTACAGAATCCTGACGCCCCAATTCCTCGCCAAGGTAATGCAAGGCTTGGCTAATAACTGATTTCCCACAAGGCCATTGAATGTCTTGGGCAAAGGACTCTAAACGTGGGCGCAGTGCCTCATGTAATTGTGCAAAAGCACTCAATGCACCTAGGCTACCACGCGCAGTAAATAAGGAGCGACAACGTGCCTGCAAGCGCTCCTGTTCATCTTCGGGCAGATGCTGCCAGTAGAGCACCACCAATGCACGCGCACTAGGTGCAAAACGCAAGAGCCCATTGCTTTCCCGCAAGTGCATAAGGCCACTAACAATTTTAGCCGCATCAATGTCATGCAGGCCGCGTTCATAGGCCTCTTCATAGCGCTGCGAGGCGAAACCACGAATGCAATTCTTGAGATCATCCTCGTCTAAAATGATTTCATGCAGTTTTTTTATACTGAGGTCATCAGCGCCACGCTCAGCAGCATCAATGATTTGCCATGCCAAATACTCAGCGCGGTACACATTGTTGTTTTCGCTGGCAACATCCTGATTCCAAAATCGTCTGGTTGCCTGAAAAGACTCATCATCAATTATCTGAAAATAATCGGTACCGGTTAAGTGAAAATACATGTCGTCTTCGCGTGGCAACATGGTCAAGTCCAAAGCCTGCGTATTCACACTAAACTTATGGCGCCCAAACTTAATCAGATTATCATCGTCAAATAATTCTGTTTTATCGCGAATATGTCGAATGGCGTCTTCACGCGCAGCCTTCACCTGACCAGCGAGGTCGTCTGCTCGCACCGTGTCGCCAAGATCGGTTAAATCCTTAATTAAAGCCCGCGCCTTTTGCACCATATTATCTGATGCAAAATAAGCGTTCAGCTCGTCCATATCGGCAAAGCCAACTGCACGTTTCTTCACGCTGGATAAAATACGCTCTGCTGAACGCGTTAATCCATCTGCTCGGCGCTGGCGATCATCTAGTAAACTCTGCTTACGCTGGCTGAATGATTCGTAAATTTCCTCACGCTTGGTCGTCAGATCGTCAAGGAAGTCATCGAAGTCGACATATTGTGCTTCCATTTCTTCAACTTGAATCATCAACTTCGCTAAGAATTCATCTGTCTTTTCTGGGCTATCACAGAGACCCAAATAATTTGATGCGGTCTGCGCTAAGATTTTAAACTGAACGCCAAATTCGGCACGCCCCTCGCGCTGCGATAATTCCTTCCGGTTGCCTTCCAGAACGGCGCGAACACGATTAACACTGCCATACACTTCACTAATGCGTTCTAAGATCGCAGTTCGATCAGTGCTATCAGCAATGTCTAAACCGTTCACAATTTCCATGAGCATATCAAGACCAGCACTGAGCTCATCTATACGTTCGGCAATCGGCTTAGCCTCAACAACCGTTTCTATGGCCTCACTCTGCTCATCGAGGGCTTGCAACTCATTGGTATAGGTTTCCAACGAATCTTCCTGCAACAGGAAATCAACCGCGCCCTGCGACAAGCGGTCAATGTTATCGATAGCCGATTTTTCCAGCTCATCCAATGCGGCTACATCCACATAACGCACATCACGTGCAGTGTTAATCTGACCGCGCTTCGCACGCAGACCAGATAACGCCTTAACATAATCATCAATGACATGCTGGCCATCCAACGCAATCGAACGCAACAATGTTTTACACTCAGCCTGCAGTGTGCTTAGCTGTTTATCGGCCTGTTCCTTAAGCTGCTGCACCTTGTCAAATTCGTCGATGACACCGTCAGCGGTCTTTTTAATGGCACGCAGCTGCGTTTCCAAGCCGAAGGCTTCCTCATGACCAAGCCAATGATTGACGTCTAGCACATGGCCAATACGTCGCAGCAAATCTTCATAGACCTGCATATTGGGGCTTTGATTACTAATCATTCGGTTGATATGTAAAATATCAGAAATACCGCGTACGAGATCTTTGTTACCGATGGTACCTAAAAACGTATCGCCACCAACGGGATTACGTGCAGCATATTCTTCGCTGCAAAATGGTGTTTGCCAAATCTGCATCGTATGCACGCGGCTTGGCTCATCGTCTGCGCGGAATAATATCAACTTACCGTCTTCGCCGATGGTATACCCATTGCAAATTTGCGGCGTGCTTACTTCACGCATAATTAAATTATATTGCAGGATTACATAAGAGCCCTGCTTGCGATCATAATACACATATGCGGAATCTTCGCCGTTTGGTGAACGCACCGAACGAATAAATTCCATGTTGTCAATATTATGCGGAAAAACCTTAAACACACCATTAGACAAGTAAAAGCCATTGGGGAAAATCAGACCGTGACCTTCTGGCAGCTGCTGACAGCTTGATCCGATGGCGTCAATGCGCACGGCCTCTTTGGTCTGCTTATTATACACGATATACCGATAATCGTTCTCACGATACGGTCTAATCTTTAAAACAATCGCGCTTTCTAAATTTGCAAACAAAATCTCTGCGTCATCTAAACCCTGCGATCCCTCCTCTACATCTTCGGCAAATATACCACTGCCACTTTCGGTATTGTTTTCAATCTTAATCGTCAGATCACCACCGATACATTCGACAAATATTTCGTCATCGATGTTTACGTGTGGATGCGAACCATAACTGTGATTCTCCCGCGTTGTTCGCGTCCATTTAAAGTCCTGAGCGCTAGGGAACACATGATCACGTTCACCACGGTTATCTTGATAGACAATTTTTTCGCCCTGGATTGCCCAACGCAAAACCTTGGTATCGGACAGTTTCTGCCCAGTCTGGAACACCATCAAAATATGCGTGTCCGTGCGACGTAATTGCAATAAACGGGCCGTTTTGTAATATTGAAATATTTCTTCAAAGTCGCGTTTAAAGCCAGGATCCTTCAGGTCAACCAATTCCATCGACTTAAACTCATCATCGTGGAATTCGAGTTTAGCGAAAACATCCTCTATAGCCGTCTCATTCTTGAGACCCATAACCACAGAGTAACCCAACAACAATCGATCTTTATTAAATCGAATAATATCACGCGGCACGCAGTTGTGTTCCGTGCGTGCTCGCGTTGTATTAATCAAGGTTGTTTCACTACCACCAAACACTTCTTGGCGACGGGCATTGAGCTTGTTGGCACTATCCAACAAGCCCTTGCCCTGTTCCTCCAAACGTTTCCGAATGACGTCGTAGGTACTACCTTCTAATTGATGCTGATCGACTTCTTCGCTCATTTAATACCCTCTCACAGTTAAATTGAATGCTGTCACTTAGGACATATTCAACCAACCAGCGAGGTCATCACCGAATCCCAGCTCTTTCGCTTTTTCTATTAAAGCTTGGACCTTTTTCGGATCCTTATCTTTCAAGAGCTTGCTCATTACTGCCGAGCTCATCAGGTTTTTAATGTCACCGGAACCGAGGTTACTATTAACCAGGATCTCTTTAATATCCTGTGGCAGGCTTTGCTCGCCACTGAGATATTCCTGACCAACCGTTTGCAGGGTGTCGCTGTGATCAAGGGTCGCATCGACAGATTTACCAAAGCTAACCGCTTTAATAAAGCGATCGAAGAACTGACCGTCGCCACCGACAATGTCGATTTTCGCTGTTTTGAATGCTGCTGCGAGTACTTGAGCATTTTCTTGCGCCATAAGGACGTTTGCAGAAATTTGCTCCTTGGCGATTTGCAGTTGGTTTTCCAAACGTAAGCGGAACTCTTCGTGTTCCTTGCTGCTTTCGTTGAGCTTGGCCATGGAATCAGCTTTCTCAGCAAGACCACTAGCTTCAGCTTCCATCCGCGCACGAATTGCTGATGCTTCTGCAGCACCAACTTTTTCAACCACAGCTGCATCGGCATCACGCACATGCACGTCTGCCATACCCAGTTTTTCGTTGGCCGTTGCTTCTGCCTCTTTGACTTTA
>CBDUFM010000002.1:0-21315 GCA_965366325.1 uncultured bacterium | reverse complement strand
GATGCTGATAAACTGTAGCAAGTGGCAGGTGCTGTGCAGCAACTCAAACAATGGGATGCTGCAGCAAAAGCAAAATTCGTTTGTAGCGAGCCTGGCTTAGCTAAAAAAGTATTTGCAAACAATTATCAATAATAGGCAGAAATAAGGAGATCAAAAATTATGGCTGCAAAAGTACAACCTGATTTGCTCATCACTGGCAAATGATCAATGCTGAGAACATTTAGCACAGTAATATGATTTCATTCGATAACAAACTAATAGTTACGCCAGGGGCAGAACCAATCAGGGATTCATTTGGCCGGCCACGATAACGCACGCAGAAGAGTAATATAGTCTGCGAATTTTAAACGAGTCTATAACCTTCTGCTAACTAGCGCCTATTCTGTCTTGTGCTTGAGTGGGCCAATGTGTAGTGCTTAGCCAACCTATCTATTATTATTATAGTTACGATGATTCATCTTTAAATGAATGCAGAAACTCAATGCTCTAGAACACACAATTCAGAGTTAGCTTCGAAGCCTTGGCCACACGAGTTTTATTAGATCGTTGCTAAATAGGTGCAGGTAAGCTAGGACTCAAACATACGACGTAGAATAATCGTCGGCTCAAGGGTATCGCCCATTGAATCGATCTTTTCAATCGCAGCGAGAAAGTCACCCGTGAAGCTTGGATGGGTGACTACCTCAACAACAGCATGTTGGTCATCACTGAAAACCTCCTGGTTAACAGAGAGAATATTAATACCAAACTCGCTGAGGGTATTGGTTATCGCTGCCAAAACACCTGGCTGATCTTTGACGGTAAAGCGAGCATAACTACCAGTCTGCTCGTCGGATTCAGCAAGACGCTGAACTGGACCGGCATTATGAATATAGCCACTGTATTTACTAATCTGTTGATAGGCACCACTAGCGATGCTGACTAAATCGCTGAGTACGGCACTAGCAGTTGGGAGCGCACCAGCTCCTTGGCCAACTTGAAGGTTGGGACCAGCAGCGTGTCCATCAATGAGCACGGCATTGTAATTCATACGTACCGCAGCTAATTCATGCTCTATAGGAACCAGTGTTGGTGCAACGTGTAGCTCGAGACCTTTTTCCTGCATATCAGCAACACCAAGCAGCTTAATGCGCGAACCCATACGTTTAGCAGAAACAATATCGGCAGCGGTAACATTCTGAATGCCCTCGACAGTAACTTCAGAAAAGTCTATTTTGGCATTATAGGCGATACGGGCGAGAATAGCTAATTTGTGGGCGGTATCCGTACCATCAACATCCAACGTTGGGTCTGCCTCGGCGTAGCCCAGTTCCTGGGCTTTTTGTAGCGCATCGTCGTAACTCAGGCCACGCTCTTCCATTTGGGTTAGGATGTAGTTACAAGTGCCGTTGAGAATGCCTTTTACGCCATTAATGCGATTGGCGACCAGACCATCTCGTAGACCAAGAATGGCTGGGATGCCACCAGCAACAGCCGCTTCAAAGGCCAAGCTGGCACCTGAGGCCTGGCTGGCAGCAAAAAGTTCATCCCAGTGCTCAGCAAGCAGGGCCTTATTGGCAGTAACAACGTGCTTTCCAGCCTTGAGACAGGCAATAGCCATATCTTTGGCAACATCAGTGCCACCAACGAGGTGCAGGACACATTTGACCGAATCATCATTGAGTAGATCGTCAATATTCGCGCTAAGCTCTGCGCCTAACGTGTCTTGCGTGCGCTTACGCGAAGGGGTGCGAGTAACGATACGCTTCAGTTTAAAGTCAAAACCGCTGCGATTTCTGACACAGTCACCTTCATGGGCGAGGATATCCAAAACGCCGCCGCCAACTGTGCCCCAACCAAGTAGACCAATACCGTATTCCTGCATGGTGTTCTCCGCACGGCATGCTGTGTTTTAGACGGCCATCGCAAGTGACTAAGCAGGTCAGCTAGCTGCGTAGATTGATATAAGCGGAGCAAAACTTGCGAAAACACGATTTATAAGCCATCCTTACTATATGGCAAAAGGTGCATTGGTATTGAGTGAGGCTTTTATAGAAGCAGTGGGCCTTCGTCATCAATTGGTAACGCTGAAAAAGGCGATGTTAAATAAGCCACATGAGACGCTCCTAGAGCCGATGTTCCACATACACACTGAAGAGTGTGAAGAGACCATCTATTTAGATAAACAGTACCTCTACGACCATCAAATCAGCTTGAAGCCAAGTTATGCTGGTGGAGAGAAAGTCTTACTGTGGACCTATCGATCTGTCCGTTATCGCAATAATGACACGAGCCAAGAACCAGTGATGGTTTTATTTGCCAGCGATTTGTTTTTAATGCGAGACCCGCGTGAGTTTTTGCGCTTTCGCTCCTTTCTTAAAAGCAAACGTATCTTAGATGCACAAGCGCGTGATTATCTCGGCAAAAACCACGAAAGCTTCCCCCAGCTCTGCCAGTCTGAAGAGGGTATTGCTGTCATTTTAAATTGTTTGGCTAATATCACCGACTGGCCCGATCCAGAAAATGGTTTTAAAAAGCGTGTAGGTGGCGAATATACGCAAGAAGGTGTCGCTAAAGATTATAGTGCAGCCATTGTAGCCGTGCGTAACTGCAAGCTGCTACCGAGTGAATTGTTAAAACGGAAACCAGAAGAACGGCTCAATATTTTCCGACTGCTCAGCTTTGCCGAAGACCCTGAACAGGGACCGCAAGGCTTAATGGTATTTTTACGCGATATTGGGGCAGCAACAGAAAACAAAGAGGTCATTCGTTCAACCGCGTCTATTGCAAGTGGTGTAGAATTATCCAAGGGACTAGACGCTGTACGACGCTATTTAATTTCTAATAAAACACCATCGGTGGAAGTATAAGAACACACTATCTATTTGTGCTTGCCTTCTATCCACTCAAAGCCCCGACCAACACTCAAAGCTGCGATATCAAAGGGTTTTCCAATACTAGATGGTGCCTGAACAAAGCGGTTAAATTCAAAACAGGTATTTAATAAAAAGCGCAAGCAATCGAGGGCATCGCCATACGGCATTTCTGGATGGACTAATGCGACGGCATTCTTTTTTAATTGACGACGTTGTTCACTGGCCTGGGGAATTAAGCTGTCTAAGCGCTCTGCAAAAGCAGAGCCAAGCCCACTTTGCAAACGTTGTATTGCTTCAGCACCATCGCCAGCCCATAGCATGCTCTCCTTAAACTCTTTGCAGGCAGACCAGCTACCTTTACTGCAAGAAAAGGTCCAGATCTGAGAACGCTGGCGCAAACCACCAAAACCACAAATAGCAATACTTATTTCTGGTTTAGCATTATGCCCTGGATCAACGGGTTTGTTACTTAATTCAATTAACAAATCACGAAATCGCAACGCGTACCATTCAACACCATCTTTACGTGCAGTCAGATTTTCTAAATACTGAGGGAAACGTGCAACCGCCTCACGAATACTAATGCCACCTATACTGCCTGCACCCCAACTAAACCAGGCAAGACAGTGCTCCGCTAATAATTGACCAACTTTTTCCGCTCGCGCGTAAGTCGTAGCAACATTATGCGGCGCCGGTAAATTATGCAGGCGCAATGTGCTCTGACTATCGGCCGCAACAAACAATGCCTCAGCAGTACGGATAGCGCAAACGACAGTCATGAATAACTAACAGGCGTGAATAACAAAAATCTGACTCGGTACTAATTGTGCGCCAACTGCGTTTGGTGGCATTGCATTTTGCATTGTTGTTGAAAGCCACCGTGTTGTCGGCATTGCTTGGCTAAAGATAGTAAAGGATGCGGTCGTATAGCGCGTTCCGCCCATAATTCGGTTAGAAACGACACCACCAAGTGGACCAGCTTCATCACCATTAGAGAGCATCGCTTCGCTTTTCATGGTTAAGCTGAGGCCGCCTTTAACAATTATCTTTTGGCAACAACTAGCTGGATTAGCCGTGCTGGTCATGCTTATGTTTGGTAACGGTATGGGCACTGGGCCAGCTGGTGTGGGCATCTTACAGACATCTGGAAAACCAAGGTGCATACCAATTAAATTTGTGCTTGCTGGAAACATGTGATTACCCCATATGGATGGTACTGCCGTTAAGCGTGAATTCTTTTTCACTGCTAAGGCGCGTACGTTCGGCGTGCTCTATATTAGACCCATCTACTTTGACATGGCGTTGCTTACATGAAGTAGACATTAAGCCCGTGACAAAACGCATGAGGCTACCGAGGCGTTGAACAAAGCTTTGTGCTTGAACCGAGACCATTGGTGCTTCCATATGCATAGTGGTTGATGCACGGCAGTTAATCGCACCCTGTGCGGCGTGAATAGTAATGTCACCGCGGCTAGCTTGGAGGTTTAATGGACCAAGCGCATGAAGAACACCTATAACATAGGCATCAGCCTCAGGGTTTTCCTGAATGACGAGAACGGTATCGCCGACACTCGCTGTGTACGGTTGCATAACGGCAACTTTAGCGTGAACAATAGCACCATCTTTTAACAGGCTCACCTGCTTACCGGTGAGGGCTGTTATCTGTGCTTCGCAAATTTGTTGCGTGGCGCTAGAAATCATCATCTGCTCCTTTTTCTGCACCAGGCATCTGCCAGTGCTCTGCTTCATATCGGTCTTGGTCGGTGTCTGCGGCGCCAATTAAAGACGCCCCTTCAAATTGTGTTTCTACTTTGCTGGTATTATGTAAATTTGCCGCACTCAGGTCAGCCTCGATAAAGTGAGCTAAATCCATAAGCGCGTCACTCCAATCGCTTTGGATTAAATCGCTGCGATTAAACGACGCCCCACGCGCATTAGCCTTTAAGAAAAAGCCCTGACGCAAACGGCAGTCATTCATTTGTGTGCGAATCATTGTCGTATTATCAAAGAATGCTTGTACTGCGGAAGAACCGTCAAAGTTGCAATCGGTTAAATCTGCGCCACTAAAGATAGAGCCATCCAAATCGCACTCTTGTAAGAAGCTACCGGTCAGGTTGCAGTCTATAAATTTAACTTGGCGTACATAGCTGCCTGAAAAGTTAGATTTTGGCAAATCTGTGTTAATGAAACAGCATGCGTACAGGCGGCAGCTCATTAGCATCATATTTGGCGCTTGGCAGTCATTAAAACTAACGGCGCGCAAATCTACGGCGCGCCAATCAATTTTGGTAATATCAATTTCAGCAAAGACTACGCTTTCCACTAAAGCTTCAGCAAAACTAGAGCCATTGAGCACACAGCCACTCACACTTATCTTGTCAATATGAGTTTTTGAAAAATTCACGAACTGGACATCTGATTCAGCGAAAATAGCCAGCTTTACATAGGTGTCGTGAAAACTCGCATGGCGTAAGCCACATTGAACAAACGAACAGAGCTCAAGGTTTGCGTGAACAAATCGTGCGGCACCAAGCTTACAGCGAATAAAGACAGCCTGTGAAAGGTCGCAGTCCGAAAAATCATAATGAGCAAAATCACAATCCTGAAAACGTGCAGCATGCAAATAGGCATCACGAAAGGTCACAGTCCGATCAGGGACAGGGTCTTCGTCTCCACTTTCAATAACAAAGTCATCTTCCAGTTCACCATCTTTAATTTTGTGATACAAGGCAAGGGTGTCGATGCTAACATCCTGATCACGAATAATGGCACAGGAGCGTATAAGGCATTGTTCTAGATTGGCTTCACGGAAGGAAACGCCATGTAGGGTAGAAAAGGAAAAGCTAGAGCCATTTAATTGTGCGTTGCTAAACTGAACGTTGCTGCAGTCCGCTTCTTGGAAAATAACCTCTTCAACATGGGCATTTTGAAAACTACAGTTGCTTAAGTTGCAACTATTAAACTGTCCAACTTCTAAGTGTCGACCCGACCAATCAGTATCGCTAAAGTTACAGCGAGTAGCAATCAAGCACAATAAGTTAGGCCAGTCTTGAATGGTTCGCATGTCAGAATCGAGCACATTCCAGTTTCGAATGTCAGCGTCTAGAAAACTAGCTTCTGGTGCACTACAACTCGTCCATACACAGTTCTGTAGGTAAGCATTTCTAAATGTGCTCTCTGGGAGGTGCACCTCATTAAAAATACATTGGTCTAATTGTGCATTTGAGAAGTCCGCGGTTGGGAGCTTACATCCTTGAAAGGTGATGGTGTGCCCTTGGACACCAATAAAACTGGCGCCGGGCACAATAAGATTAATAAATGTCCAGCCCTTAAGCGATGATTCGCTAATATCAAATTGGTTACACTGTGGGTCAACAATGAGACAGTTTTCACCACTGATTCCACGGAAGCTGGCGCTTAAAAAATTGCATTGAGCAAATGTGCAAGCATGTACTTCACATTGGTTAAAGGTGCATTTGCTAAAGTCACCCTGTTGCCAGATGCTGTTACTGAGTGTTGTGTTACGTAGCTGGGCGCCACTAAGCGAACATTCAATAAATGTGCCGCCGCTAAAGTCAGCAGCGTCAAGTTCGAGGTCAGCAAATGTAGCTTTAAAAACAATACAGTTTTCAAAGGACTCTTTGTTCTGAATCCGCTGACGTGCTTCTTCCGCAGTAAGATTAGTGGTTTCAGTCACTACTGTGTCCTGACAATATGCTTCTGGTTAATACGGCTTGCTGAGAATTGAGTCCGTCAATGTGTGCGCCCGAGAAATCAGCCTCGTAGGCATTGGCACCAAGCAAATCAGCTTCATTTAAATCGCATTGGTGAAAGGTGGTCCGTAAACAGTTCGCTTGCTGAAAGATGGCTTGCTTGCAATTTGCACCACGCAGGTTTGCTGACTCTAAATCTGCCGCAGTAAAATTGGCCTTCGGTAAATCAGCAAACATAAAGTTGGCATTTTTAAGACTTGCTCCCGTCCAATAGCAATCTCTGAACTTGGCCCACATCCAACTGCTGCTGTCAGCTTGGGCGCCTTCAAAAGAACAGCTTTCTACAAGTGCATCAGCGCTTAGCGACATTTCTTTGAGTTCAGCTTTAATAAACTGGCAGTGTTTGACAGACGCTTCTAAAAAAGCGACGCTGGCGAAACTAGATCCAACGAAGGAAGAGTTGAGTAGGGTGCAGGTGAAAAACCCCGTCTTGGAGAAATCGGACTCAAGAAATTCACAGGATTCAATATGAACTTCGCTAAATTCAGCGCTATCAGCTTTCAATCCTTTAGCTTTACAATTGCTAAACCACGCCTTATTGCCACTGCTCAAACTGAGAATGGTTTCATTAAGAATACAATTATCAAATACGGCTTCACTAATGACCGCAGACTCAAAGTTGGCACCACTGAGATCAGAGTCTTTAAATATGCATTTTTGAAAGATAGATTGATGTAAATCCGCATCACTTAAATCAACGTTTTCAAAGCGTGAGCCTGAAAAATCAGATTCAAACATTTCCATTTTATTTAATGAGCAGCCGCCAAAGTCACTGTTGGTAATATTCGCCTGGGCTAGGCTTTGTCCAACAAGGGAGCAGCCAGCAAGGCTAGCACCAGCAAAGCTGGCACCCTGTAAAGAGAAGCCCTCATCTAATGCTGCCTGCATGAGCTCTGGGTTGCTTGGGTCAAGCGGAGCACCAGGAGCTGCCATTTTTGCTTCCATTGCAGCAACTTCATCTTTAACCCATTCATAAGCACCACCCGGTGCTAAGTCAGCTTGAACTTGTGCCAATTCGGCAGGAATTTCCATGCCCATATCAGTAAATTGTTGAGCCGTCTTATCAGTGGTATCGACGAGTACTTCAAAGGGACTTTTTGCAGTAGCCTCTTCGGGCATATTGGACAGCGCTTGGTTAGCCCAGCTTTCTATAGAAGGAGCGGCTTGTTCAGCCTTCGCTGGATCCATATTGGCCAAGACTTCTTTAAAGTCTTCTTTACCGGTCAAATCACCGGGGTTTTTGATTTGGTCGAGGGCTGACCCGACATCCACTTTAGCCTCTGCAAATAACTCACTTATTTTTTGACCGTGTTCAGCCGCTAAGGCCTCTTTTTCAGCTTGAATCTGCGCCATTTCATCGGGATCGAATGGAAAGGTGGCAGGATCTGGTGGCGTAGCAATTTCAAAAAGATCTGGCAGAGCAGGTATGGAAGCGGCCGGTACGCCAATGCGGGTTAATTTGTCTACAACCTTAGCGTAATTAGATTCAGCCTCTTCTTTTGCTTTTATTTGAACAGGGTGTAAGGCAATATCTGCCTCGGCCATCCGTGCTTGTAGGGCTTCGGTTTCGGCAACTTCGCCATCAAGCCCTTCACTTTGAATGAGTATATGTTTGACTTCAGGCATGACGTCATTGCTGATCGGCGTTACGCCGCGCCACAGGCATTCGATCCAACCCTCATCAAGATTTACAATGACCGTGTCGAGGTGCATAGGCACTTCGCGCTCTTCGCGTTGATTTTCAGTTTCAGTGCGGATTAAACAACGTAATGCGATACCTGGTAATGTAGTTGAAAGGTTTGGATTTTCTGGGTGTAGATTAGTGAACTCGCAGACTTCATCACCACGGAAAAAGCCATGTACTCGTTGATCGGCTGGAGCGGCATTACAAAAATGAAAATCGGTTTGTGGGTCTAAGCATATGTAGCCAGCGTCATTTAGTTTTGCATTGCTTGCAGGAACTAATTCAGAGCGAGATTGCCACATACGGTTAATCGGGCTAAGGCCTGTCGCAGGTACTTTCTGATCAGGATTGCGCAGTAAATTATTGGGGTCTTCAAAATTGGGTAGCATCGTGCCGCGGGTGCCAGTACCGAGTGGGTTTAACGGGTTATCTGGGGCACCAAAGGAACGCGACCAGGTCAGTGGCATACGCGTAAAGGGCATGGGTTCGCTAGGTAAATCTTGCCCAAAACCCGGTAGCCAATGCCTATCACCAATAACAGCTACTTGTTTTCGGATGCTGCCAACTCGGACGCTACAGGTACAAGCGGTTAAGGGCTGGCGCTGTGGTGTATAGCAGGAGCCAATGACAATGACTTCTGCCGAGGGTTTCCAAACTTCCATCTCATTTGGATAGAGTAATTCTTGGTAGGGGTCACCATTAGCATAGACATCCCCTTGATAGTGGTGCTGCGGCTCTAATTGGGTAAGTCCGCCGTTAGCATCTATCTGCCAGCTGCCCTTGGCAACAATACTTAATTGCGGCCCTTCCGGGTGTTCCAAATGTGGACACGGAGCAATAACGAAGGGAGTATCGTTGGTTAATTTTAATGTGGGTAGTACGTCTTTAGCGCCCATAGTTTGCCAATATAATATATATAATCATGGTAAGGTAACCGTTGCTGCAGCGGATTTAATGAACCCGGCCTGATCTAAACGAAGCAGACTAACCTCAGTGAAATTATCAATGTTGTGTGTACTGCCGCCAATCATGTGGGTATCAGGCGCAGCGCGATTGGCGAGTCCATTGACTAATTGCAACAGACTCACCGTAGAGCGCAAGGCATAGGTGATTTTTTGACCTGCTTTATAAGTATCAGTGCGCATAAGACTGGTTTCTGTTTTAAGCAGAAAAATCTCAAGCTCGTAGCAATCTGGCCCATCGATATCCATTTCATTGCGTTTGATTTCTAGGTCTACTTTAGTTGTGAGTTCAGCAGTGCCCTTAAGGCCAACGGCGCTGATCTCGGCTATCACTGGTACAATGGTGAGCTCAAAGCCAAGGTCGCCTTTTTTAACTTCATTATTGTAGAGCTTAACATCCATTTCTAATTTCAGAACATAGGTAAATTCATAATTGTCACAAAGACTGTCGCCGCCCTGCCTATCGAAGGCGTATAGCTTTTTGGCTATATTCCACTCTTCATAAATATCTGCAAATAAAACGCTGTGAGCATCACCAAGAATTTCATCGTCGCCGCTTTGACCGAATTCATAGATGTCACCGTCGAAATAATTAACCGAGTTACCCTTACAGTCGAGGTACACTTCACCATAATAGACGTTTAAACTATCGCCTGCGGTAATGGCTATTTTCCCCTTGTCCCAGAGTTCTTGCGACTCAAAAGTGCTATCATTAATGGGGTGAGAGCTTTGGCGTGCACTATAGCCAGCACTAATTGCGGAGTCCTTTCGTCCTGGCCAGCCTTTTGCGTCCATACTGAAAGTAACAGATTCGGGGTTATCTTTTGTGTAGTTATCAAAGTGGGTGCCCTGTTCCATAGCAGGTTTGCTAAAATAGAGCGTTTCTAGATCACCTTGAACGGTTGTGGCTTGTTCGAGCGTATCAAATTGGTTTAACAAATCCAGATCGTGCGTATCGGTATTGGCGGTTTCGGTAAAACTAGCACTACTCGAAAAACTTGTAGCGCCAGAAAAATCAGCTTGGCTGTTATCTGATCCAGCAGAATCCTGACGTTGGCCTTGTCGTGACCATATGGAGCCTTCAGCGTCGCTGTAGGTCACTGCCTCTTGACCAGGTCGCTCGTCCCAGTTTATTTCATGGCCCTGTTGGCTGCGAAATTTATTTAAGTGCTGGTTTGCTGCAGCAACAACGCTGGCATTTAAGCGGTTAGGGATGCTCCCCATAATGATACCACGATCGGGGTCACCATCGATACCAATACCTAAGACTTCACTTTTACTGCGTAAAGGAAAATGCATACCTGAAGAGTTGCCGGTGCTTGATTGGAGCATGCGCATGCGCCGCGAAGGAATATCGTCATTGTTACCGTCCCACTTTTGATGAACCAAGTAACGACCATCCTCATCAAGAGGCGCTGCGCCGCGTTCCTGTTCATTATCTGGATCGAGAATTTCACCAACACTAAATGCAGGCGATGCTGGCCAATCGGTTAAGCGTTGTGGCCGAAAAGAAACGTCAGCGGGAATGGCAGAAAAACTATTTGCATATTCGGCCTGTAGGCTGGCATCGCCAGCTATTTGTTTGGTAGTCCAATGGTGTTGAATGTCGGTAATCAGATATTGTGCGTGCGGTAACTCAAAGGCATCGGCCTCGTGAATACTTAGTATGAGACCAGCACTGAGATCATTACAGGTAGACTGGGCTGTAAGAACGCATTCTTGGGTGGCGAGTAATTCTGATCGACGCTGCAAAAGCCACTTTGCTTCATTAACCGTTTTCACATGCTCATTATATTCAATTTCAGTGCCATATGCTAAATCAGTATCACGTTCAGCGATTTGGTGTAATAATTGGTCCTGGCTGCGCCAGTTATAATCGTTAACACCTACGGTTTTCGCATGCTTTTGCCAGTTTAGACTACAGTCAATAATACTGCCGTGACTTTGATCAGGGTCATCGCTTATTTCGATTGGTATGGGATGAAGGGCAAAAGATTCATTGCTATCACCAAAACAGAGGGTTTCACGTTCCTCGTCTTGCTTAAAATGAAAATGTATGCCCTCGTGCTCTAACCAGCGCATACAGAAATCCCAATCGCTCTCGGCAAGCTGTGAGAGATAGTTTCTGGCTGGATAAACCGAGCGATCAGTAATATCAACGGAAATATCGTCACTGGATAATTGATAGTCGCGCATGCACTGTTCAATGATATCTAACGAGATAGTATCACCGTTAATAGCATCGCTTTCATCGCCATGCATGGTAAAGCTGCGACTGCGCTTGCCGATGTTCATAAGTGAAACACGCGGCATTAAAACCAATTCTAAATAATCACCGTTTTTAATTTCTGACCATGCGTGAATGATCCCATGTATGGGCCGCAGTCCAGTTGTCGCTGGCACCAGTAATTTCGCCTGTGCCCCTAACAAGGCTTTGGTTTCTACAAAAGCAGGCGGCCTTGGAATTTGAATAGTCCAAGTATAGCAATGGTTTAAACGTTCGTGACCATTTGCCTCCTGAACGGTAAGTGGCAGAGGGGCAAGGGCATCACAAACTAGTTGCGGTATGAAATTAATCATGGCGCATTAAAACTAAACAACATAAGTTGAGTGTCCCCAGTGGCCGCTGATGCATCAACAAGCGAGCCAGTATTAACAATAATCGGTGCGAAGTAGAAGTCGAGTTTATTTGAAACAATAAGTCGCAAACATGCGCCGTATAGGTTCAGGATAAGTTTTGATTCTACTTTTCGGTTGAGCGCATTCAGTGTTTGCATTAATGCGACATCTAAATAAAGCGCACGTAATTCCTCCCAATTGAAGCTGGCGCCCGATCCACTGCGTGTGCGTTTCTTTTGATTTAATACGCTCTCATCAAATGCGCCAGCAGCGTTTGTGTACCCCTTAAAGCCAGCGAATTTCTTGTGTGTAAGATAGATATCATTTTTAAACAATTTAAATTCAAGAGAGGCGAGCTTGAGGTCATACTCCCATTTGCCGCCGAGTTTGAATTGCATTTCAGTCATATTATCGCCAAGTCGACATTCTGCTGCAATTAACTCAACCTCTAAATCGGCTTTGCCGATACCAAATTCATATTCCCACTGCTTTTTGATTGTAGAGCGTTCCCTGTCTTTAAGAATAACATCCATTTGGTTGCGGGAATAGGTTTCGTCCCAATTAGGGCCACCGCTATCGTAGGTAACTGTTACGTCGTCACCTAGATTAACAACATGTGCTTTATTATAATACAGATCGAAGGTATGTGGTTCGCCTTCGTTGATAACAACATTATTGCCGTGCTTCCATGTAACTTTATCGCCTTCGTGCCAGGTATAATTAGTACCATATTGCTGTCCTACAAAGTCGCCACCGACAACACGAATGGGCTCCTTGCGTGCATAAAGACCTTTTAGATTGCTTGGTGTTACGCCCGCGCCGTAAAAATTATCGGCTTCATTGTGCGCATTCCACAAATGCGTTTCGAGACCGAATTTGCTAGGGTTTGTGGTCCAGTCGAGATCTAAATTACTTTGATAGGCTTTTTTGAGATCGGCCTCTACCAACGGGTAAACACTGCTGATCTCGGTATAACCACCGGCATCAAGTGCTTCTTGGCTTACGTTTTCAAAAATGGTACCGTCGGTAGCTTGCTGTAATTGCTGGACTAAATTTGATGAGCTCCAGCCCTCTGGCCAAACGGTATCTGAGGCATCCCAAAATGAACTGGTGTTTATGCTATTACCAGTGGTATCATCATCTGTAATTTTAGTGGACGAAAATGCGGAAGAAAAATTAAGGGATGTAGTGTTGCTAAAGGAACTATCAGAGCTGTTGTTGCTTGTCGCATCCCGCGATCCGAAAAAATCTAGACTGCTACCAGATGCATCTGATTTTAACATTTGTGGCGTTTGTTTGTCATCATTAAATACGGTTTTGTGTCCACTTGGAGATTTCCAGGCACTCTCAGTGGCATTTTTATTGGTTACCGGACTTGGGCTGTTACGGTTGCTTAAAGAGCCTAAAATAACGGGGCGGTCAGCATCTCCGTTAATATGACTGACTAAGACTTCCGTATCAGCAGGGAAGATTTGCGACCAACCTGCCTGTGCACCGGCACTCATGCTCACTGCGCGCATGCGTTTATGAATTATCGGTTCATCGGGGTTTTGAGCATAAGGCATGGTTACTGCATAGCGCCCGAGGGCGTCTAGGTCCACTTGACCTTGGCTGGTTTTTGCAGTTTCTTGAATGGCGTGAATTTGGCCATGAATACCACCAGCAACGAGTGGCTTATCACTGATTTGGCGGGGTCGCCAATTCTGCGCAAAGGGTGTCGCGGTAATAGAAATCTGAATTGACTGCGTATTGCTTTCGTCTCGCGTTAATTCTAGCTGTTGTTCGTTGATGAGCCACTCTTTGCTCAAGGCAGCTTCACCATTGCTTGTAATAACCGTGCCGGTCACTAATTGCGGGTGAGTCATCTTGGCAGTCAAGACTTCAGATTGTAGTGCATACATCTCGGAGCGAATAGTGCTGATGTACTCACCCTGCTGATTATCGCGGTAACGCTGCTGGGATAATTGAATGGCACCAACAGCACCGGGACCTGAAAGAGGTTCGCTTTCTGATTGCAGTGTCTTGTCCGGCTCACGCCAATCATAGGCCTGTACACGAACGGTTGCTGGGCGGCGACTACGCCGTAGCCGAGCGTTGTTTATACACAGATGGTCATTGCTATCATCGTCATTTCGAACAATAGGAATGGCCCCATCAGGCCAGGTGGCAAAGTTTTGATTACTGTCGGAAAAGGTGATCGTGCAGCCTTTGTCATTATGGCTGTAATGGATGCACCAGCCCGCCCACTCGCACCACCGTTTTATTAATTGATAGTCTGATTCTTGATATTGAACGAAGCAGTCAAACGCAGGTAGCTTGTCAGCGTGTTGGAGTGCGAAAGAAAAATCATCATTATTGAATTGATGCTCTCGCAAAACAGAGTCGATTAGCTGTTCGAGGTCATCTGGGTGTGTTATGTTGGAACGATAAAAATCATCAAGTTTTTTCAGCGATGGCTCGACTCGAATAAGAACGGTTTTATTCTTTACCGATTGCAGCTGGGCATGACTAATATAGCCATGAATGAAAACAGAATCGTGCATACCCTTTTCAGGCTCGAGTTCGATACTGAGATCAGAGCCGAGTAGCTCTTTAGATGATCCCGTGTGTCCCTTAATAAGTAGCTCATAGCTAAAGCCATCTTGAAGGCTGGAGCAACCACTGAGTGAAAGCACATCTGCGTTTTTAAGCGCATCATTTGAGGTGAGTTTACATAAGTACATAATTAGGGTTTGAAAAGAATCCCTTTGGTAAAGGCCAGTAAGGATATGCGGTTTTTCCGTGTATTGGTTGTTTTTGCAATGGGGGTATTTTTAATGGTCACAGCAACGGCTTCTATAACTTTAACCGTGCCCGTGTTTTGAATGCGAATAAGGCCCATGTCGAGATCCATTAATCCAACAAACTGAGCATCTTTCTCTATTATGGTACCAACGAGACTAAAAGAGCCAATGCCGAGATCAATTTCCATTGCCTTGGCATTGTCATCGTCTTCTTCATGTGCTAATTCGATGTCGGTTTCAAATGTACAAAATTCAGCGCTAACACCGCGAATATTGACCTCAATACCAAACTCTGGTCCAGCGTCGATCGCCACAGTTTTAACGCGGTTATCTAGGGCTACGTCTAAAATACCAATTCGTAATTCTACATTTAACGAATTGTAGGCCATGTCTTTTTGTTCATCGACTTCACACATTTCAAATCGATCGTCAATACCATTAAATTCATCATAGGCGCGTGTATACTTATACTCACTGCCACCGCCAACTACGACGCCACCGCCATTAAATATATTAAACTGGTTGGTTGTGCTCTTCTTGTAGATATTCCATGTGTGACCGCCGTCACGATTAATGACATCTGCCCAGTACTGAGTGTAAGCGGTGCCATACTGCAGGTCGATTTGGTCGTCAGACACGACTTCAAGGTGATTATTTTGAATGCGAATAGAGCGAGCATCGTCAACACCAAAATCCGGGCTGTTAAAAGGAGATGCGTCTCCATCCCAAGTTGCTTTGTCATAGTCTTCTTTAAAGCCTACCCAAGCAGCATTGATTTTATCTTTAGCCGTAACATCTTTACCAAGTGTATTTAATTCCTTTTGTATATCGCCGGTGTCACCATCAGCACCAGTTTCTAATTTTGCGGCTGCTTCAAAATTAACGCTGTGCATTTTGATGTCTTCGGAGCAACGATTTGGTGGGTTGGCATTCCATTGGGTCCAGAAGGCTTCATTTGGGTCATCTAATTTAGTCGACTCATCTGTATTGCTAAATGCACTGCTAGCGAGTGCCGCCATATCTTTAAAGTTATTAGTTGCACTAAAGTCGGAGGAACTTGCCGCTTCTCTAAATTTGGCCAGACGTTTGAAAATGCCTTTGCCACTCATTTCCATATTGTTGCCACTGCCATCGCCGCTGCTTTGGACAGGGTTATCCGCATTGTCATCATTAATACTAAAGTGGCCGGCGGTGGTGCGCATGACCTGCTCACTGCTATTTTGTGCAAGAACGGGCGCAGTATCTTCGCCATGTGGAACCGAGCCAATAATGATCGGACGGTCGGGGTTGCCATCAGTAAAGCCAACTAAAACCTCGGTCCCTGGTGGAAGTAGCCAATGCATACCCGTATTTGGCCCCATATTCGGCTGCATCATGCGAATCGGCCGTGAGCTCTGTTGATTGTCTTCGTTGCGTTGGTCAAAACAGAGGCGGACAAAATAACGACCGTCTTCATCGACCGAGGCTCCATCATGACGAACGCTGCCGCCGGGGACGGCTTCAATGCGGCCCTGTATAACACCTGGGACCTGAGGCCAAGGATGTTGGAGACGAGGACGAATAGCGTAACGGCTATCGAGCACCTCACAGTGAGCCTCAAAGGTTGAGCCCGCATCATCGCCTTGTTCAAGAATCGCCTGAGATCCCTTAAGTTCTGTTTTAACAATAACTTGTCGTTCGCCACTCTGGCTGAGTAAGGATGACCCTTCAATTAGGAGTGCATGCCCTGCCTGCATATAACGACAGGTGGACTCAAGGTTTACGACATGTTGCCACGCTTGGTGCATCTCTGCTCGTATACGCGCCAAACGGTCACCATCGAGGGTGTTTTTATAATGTTCCCCTAGCGCTTCCCAGGGTCCCGTGCCCAGTGCCTGCTCATTAATCGCATATGCTTGTTCGAGTACCTGCTCAGGCGTGCGCCAGTTCCAATCACGATTGCGTGATTGGTCGGGTGTCAGTTTCTCAGATTGTTGAATGTTCCAGATTGCGTTAAGGTTTTCATTCTGTGCACCGCTGCCACTCAAGACAGGGAGCGTTTTTATGTGTTCGGCCAAATCAGGAAATGCACTCGATTTATCGCAGAAAACAAGAACTTCTTGGTGCTCATCGTGGATAAAATAGTAAGAAATGCCTTCATATTCGAGCCAACGACTGAGAAAATCAAAATCGGACTCTTCGTATTGCACAATGAAGTCGCGTTCAGGGTAGTCATTGGGTTCAAGGTCCCAGCGTACGGCGTCGCCTTGTAAGTCATGCTCGCGTAGGAAGTCCTGTAGCAAATTAACCGTGGTGTAGCCACTGCTGATCTGCTCATTGTCTTGGGACTGTTTAACCCAACTGCGACTATGAAAGCTATACTGTAGGTCGTAAAGACGCGGAACAATTTCAAAGAGGTACCAGTGGTGGATGCCGTCGGCGTTTTGACCGAGATCCTCTATAACATCTACAATGCCCCAACGAATGAGTTCGGGGTGGCCATCTCCGGGGTCGATGCAGAAACGGGCCAAGCAGCCGAGAGCTTCGTTATCAACGGCGAGGTCGCCACGATTGGATAAGACGCGCATGCTGTAGCGATAGCATTGATTGAGGCCATCGACTCCCTCCCAGCTCTGTACCCAGAATTTGGCTGGTGCTAGGTCTTCGATGCTTAGGCTAAACACGTTACGTTGTAGAGTTTCGGTCATAATTCCATTATCGAAGAGAGTAGGCTTAATCTAGGAAGCAGCACTGCTAAGGCAAGTCAAGCAGACGAGGTCAATTACAGCGTGCTTGCTGTACCAGTTCTTGCCAAGATGCGTCTACGACTTAATAACAAGGCTCATGTGATTGACCTGCTTTTCACATAAATGTCTTGCTAAGCTTGCTTTAAACCGCTTGACGCAGTAAAGATCTGTGTCCCAAGAAGCAAGACTTGGTTAATGGAAGATTAATGCTCGTGCGTAAACGTCGTCTGTGGATCTATCATTCATGTTGAACATGCGTTCTTTGTTCAAGATACAAAAAGGAGAGGGCTCACAGGTCTTCCTCTTTGCGGCGATTGGTGCCATCCTTGTAGGTTCTGGGATCGTATCTGTATCGGCTGCAGACGCGGCGTTAATCAGCCATTATGGCGCAGAGGCCCTTGGTAAGTCGTATATCATTTTACCGTTTCTGATGATCGCGGTCACGTGGTTGTTTAGCTTTTTATCACAGCGCCTCGGCAATCGGCGCTGTTTGCAAATAATGCTTATACTCCAGGCGGTTTCCGGGGCTTTAAACTATGTTTTATTAGACCTCAGCGAACAGCCAGAATTTGCAGAGTGGCATGAGACGATTTACTTTTTTGTAAAGCTATCGGCCGAAGCGTGGACGATTATTGCCTATACGTGGTTTTGGAATTTAGCAGATGAATATTATGATGTACAAGATGGTAAACGCTTATATGGCATTATGTCAGCTGGGCTTGCTTTAGGAACAGGTATAGGCGGTGTGCTGGTTGGTGTTTCTGCCGGACCATTGGGCATTGGTAATTTATTATTAATTGGTCCATTGCTTGGTTTGCCCTGTGTTATGTTATTATATCGCTTAGGCAAAGTACATAATTCGGTCTTACAAATAGAAGATGAGGATGAGGGCTCCGGCTTTGCGCTGTTTAGGATATTAAAGAGTTCGCCTTTTGTGATCTGTGTCTGCATCGCAGTATTTGCGTTGATGATGACTGCAACTGCAGCTGAGATTATTTACCTAGACATTTTTGCCTCGACTCTGGACACCAATGAATTAGCCGCGCAACTTGGTTATTTGTTTGGTGTCGCTAGTTTGGCAAATATTTTAATCAATATCTTTGCTAGTAATCGCATTATCTTGCGCTTTGGGGTGCGTAATGTCGCACTGATGCAACCATTCGTTTACCTCGCGGTGCTCTCATGGTTGTTAATTCAATATGACTATGCAGGTGCCATCATTGCCTTTATGGCCGTGAATGTCCTGCACATGAGTATTGAAAACAACAATCAAATATTGGTGCTTAACGGCATCCCTGAAGAATATCGTGCTGATGTCAGAAATTTCTTAGAAGGCATATGCGAACCATTTAGTTTAGCTCTTGCTGGTTTTTTGGTTGTTATGTGTTCACAAGGTAGCGAGATTGGCGAGGCTGGAGAGGCACTCTTAGACTCCGTAAGCTTCACCGGAATCAGTGTCATTTTTTGCGTAATCTGTATTATAGCGACCATTGTTCTGCGCCATAAATACCAGTCAGCGTATTTAAATAATTTACGTTCAAAGTGGTTGGATATTGGTAAGTATCGCATGAATCGACGTCGCCAGGTGGCGAGCGTTAAAGAATGCGCAGTGCTGAATGTGCAAGCCTCAGGTTCTAACCCGCTGTATGGATTAAAAGCTATTCAGCGACTCTATCAGCTGGAACCGGAAAAGGGCTGCCGGGCGATGGTGTCTTGGATTCAACGCAACCAACCTGAGATGCAACAGCATGCGGTACCACTGCTGCGTAAAATTATTGTTGCTGACGATGGTGTCTGGATCCCAGTTCTGCTGACGCTCGTGCAAAGCGAAATGGAATTGCATCCACAAATAAATGAAGAATTTGCAGCATTGGGTGTGCTGTCAAAATCAGACATTCGTCGCTTAGAAAGTGAAGAGGAGGAAATAGCGCAAGTTGCTGGCCTCGTCGGGCGTTGGCATAGTTATGATATAAGACAAAATAAACAGGTATTAGATCACATTCACAAAGCTTTGGATTCTAAGGTTGATGCACAAGTGGCCTTGGCGCTACATGCCTTAGGCCGTCTGGGTGATTCGGGGTATGCACATTTATTAGCGACCTATGTAGATCATGCGGATCGGGAAATTCGCATTCAGGCGCTAGAGGCCCTGTCGCGGATTGTCGATGATGAAGATATTCATGTTATCCCGCGGCTTATGCCTAGTTTATGTAGCGCAGATGCCGAACAACAATCCTTGAGTTTAGATATTTTTTCTCGCTTAAGCGATACAGAGGTCATCGACCCGGTATTAAATTCCGCGCCCTATATGAGCATACCTAATCGCATACGTATTGAGTCATTGATTGCAAACATTGGCTTTCGCTCAGTGCCGTATTTAGTGAGCGCCTTACGCGATTCGTCGTCACCGTTTATGGTGCGTTCCTTGGCGGGACGCTGTCTAGCACGTGTGGCGCCACAACAATATGATGTGGTTTTGCAACGCTTATTAGACCAAGTAAATCAACAGGCCTATTTGGCCCTCGATGCCTATGCCACCATTAAACAAGAGTCAGGTTTGGGCATTGTGACGCTTAAACACGCACTGCGTGATCAAGTATTAGCGGCCTCTGCATTTATGCTGGAAAGCTTGGCTTTGGCTGGGCGTATTAGTGACTATGAAATGCTCTGGGATAGTTTGTTATCAGATAACGAAAAAATTCGAGCCAATGGTTTGGAGGCGATTGAACAGGCCTTTAGTCCTAAACGCTTCAAGCAATTTCAGTTTTTAATGGATGCGGTTACTGACAGAGCTCCAATTGAAGAGCGGGCATATTATTACCCAGTGATTAAACAAACAGTAACAGAGATGCTGTCTATTTGTCAGCAATCACAGTCACTTCCACATGTAGCGCGCAGCGCAGCTGCCATTGCTTCTGGTTTGCGAGCCTCATCAAATTTACAAAAGGTCGAATGGACCGATCGTATTTTGCAAGAAGCGTTTTTTACGGAAATAGAATTAACCACCTTGGAGATTTTATTAGAATCAGCTAGCGAGCAGAAAATAACTTTGGCAAATAGCTTTGACCCAGAGGTGGAAGGTGTCGCCTATGTGCTCTCGGGTGATATGTTTGCAACCCATGACGATGCAGCGAGTTTTGGCAAAATCGTTCAGCAGGTAAAAATGGCATCCTTTATCGGTATGGATTTTTTATGGGGTGTTAAAACAAATCAGTACAGTAGCCGTGCCGGTGCTGATATTTTAATCTTCCCGTGGCAAAATGTGAAGCACGCGCAATCAATCAGTGCACAAATGAACCGGTCACTCTTAAAACGAGCAGTGGGGGATAGTTAATGTCACTCATCATGCTTTTACGTTTGGTGCTCCTCCCCGTCTTAGTCATCTTAGCGCTTTTGTATGGCGTTATGGCTTTGATGGTTATGCGTATACAGATATTAGATGGCTATGACAGAACCCTGCGCGCTATAACTGGTACCGTTGCTGCATTTGTTGACCCAGCAGAACACCAATCCTTAATGAAGGCTCAGCACCTGACGGGTATCGCGGCTAATGACCTAGGCGTCTTTGGCATAAACAAAGATGGTCAGCTTCTGCTATTGGATATGGCAGATGAAGATAAACTAGGCATGGCGAGTGTCATTTGGACTGCTCCGCGTGGCGCACGTTTACACGGCGGCCTCTGTGCTGCTGCTGACAATCTTTTATATGTACATGCGCAGCATGGCGAGAAGAACCAAGTGTGGTCCTTGCAGCTCAGCCATAAAAAAGGTGTCTATAGCATTGAGCAGCGGGTTGTGGTGACCACCTGTCCTCAAGGGCAAAATCAATTGCTGTGGAACCCGCAAACCGAGCAGCTTTATACGCTGCGTAAAAATCGTCACCTCCACAACATTGATCTGAAACAAGGGAGCG
>CBDUFM010000001.1:0-22532 GCA_965366325.1 uncultured bacterium | reverse complement strand
CGACAAACGCCACGCATTCACCTTCGTGTATGTCTAAGTTGAAATTTTTGATTGCAGCAATTTCTTTGTCTTCGTAGCTAAAGCCAACGCCTCTGAAACTAATGTCGCCACGTAAATTTTCGATAGATTTTTTACCGTGGTTTGATTCGATGTCTGGGCACTCCAAAACCTCCCCAATGGAGCGAATACCCTCTAAACCACGGCTTATTTGCGGGAATACGCGCATGACACCTGAAATTTGCATGGCAATTAATTGATATAAAGAAAAGTACAAGGCAATTCGTTCTGGAGTTAAATTCCCATTTCTAGAAAAGTACAGACCAATGACTAAAATTCCCAACTTACATATTTCCATGGTCACCCAGGCCGACGATTCGAATAAGGCATTCACCTTATCTACCTGCAGGCCTTTCTGGTAGATATGCTCCAATTGCTTATCCATTTTCTCGACTTCATGGTCTTCAACGCCATGGGCGCGGGCAACAGGGACCATGTCAACCATCTCAGCGGTTTGTGATGACATGTTTTCCATCTGCATGCGAAATTCTTTGTTATACTTACGCATATGGCGTTTAAACACTTTGCGCATAATAGCGGCCAATGGCACCAAGACCCCAAACACGACCAACATCAATGGGTCTTTAACCAAGCATATCACAACGGTAAAACTAATACCAATAAAGGCAGATAAGAGTGCGTTATAATAAATGCGGCCTAACATGGATACGTCTTCAACATCACGTAGAATTTTGGATTGTAGACGACCAGATTCTGTTCCACCGTAAAAAGAAAAAGATAATTGTTGCAGGCGCCTTACCAAAGCACCGCGTAGGCTCATTTCCATTTGTCGAATATAACGACTAGTTGTCATCATGTAACTTGTTGTCGCTAAAATGTTTTGAACGATGATAACTAAGTAAATGAGCGTTGCCCAAACTATAAAATGTGTTGGATAATCCTCGGGTACGCGAGCCGCGCCGAGGACCATTTCGAAATACAGCGGCGATACCCACAACGGAGCCATTTTTACAATATTGAGAAACATAACCCACATAGTTCTGCGCAAAGACACACGCAAAAACATCTGCAAGGTGCGTATTGGGTACTTACTGCTGTATGCATTTTCCAGTTGTTGATCATTCATAACGCTCACCCTTTCCCAGACTAGCAGCGCCTTGGCGGTCCTCAAACCACAAACGCACGATACAGCGTAGGCTGCAGAGTGGGGAGCCTAGCCACTTAAGACTGGGATACTAAGGCAAAAACAGCAAATTTGTCTGTGTTTTTCTCATATTCGAGCATGTATGTACAATACATGTTTAAAACTCCGGCGCAGATGGCTAATCACTGGCTCTGATATACCTAGCTTTTTTCTTTAATTTCTCTTGAAATCTGCCGAGGTGTACGCCCACAAATGTGCTTCATCACTTTATAAAATTGGGCATAACTATTAAAGCCTGCCGCATAAGCACAGCTGGTCATATTCTCACGCTTCCCGTTTCCATATAATTTAAAAAACCGCTCTATGCGTTGTCGGTTGCGAAAATCACTAAACGTCATGCCTACATGCTTATGCATACTTCTACTTAACCATGAATCACTAACGCCCACCTTACGTGCCAATACAGGCAATTCATAATCGTCGCGTTGCAATAATAAAACCGCTTGCTCTACACAAGCAGGCAGATGTGGCAAATCTACGAGCAATTCACTTTCTTGAAATAAGCGCCAGGTTTCCAGCAATAACCAATGAATGCCTTGATTAAAGCGGTAGCTATCATCATCAATAGTTATGCGCCGACACAAACTATCTATAAGCTGTGCATCTTCTCCGCCTAAGAGTCGTTGAAAAATACCATCATGTTTATCCGCATTTAATATTGCGTTATTGAGATGCGGGCGATGTTCCTCAAGCACCTGTTCACGAAATAAGCAGATCCACATTTCAAAGTCGTGACTCTGCTCGATCAACATATGCTCTTGGTCGGCAAATAACCACAGGCAGGAATGTACCCCGACGGCATAACGCCGCCCCTGCACCACGTAGGTGCCCTTACCACGCATGATGAGGTTCATTTCCAATTCACTATGGCTGTGGGTCTGCGCATTAACCAAAGGCAGCTGATTAGCCCGGTGATATATTACTTCACCGTCAAAGGCTTTATCAATGGGAAGAACCACCTGCATGGACAAATAATAATAAGTATACTTACTTTGCTAGTCAGAATCGCTTATTATACAGCAAAAATAGTCCATTATGGAATCAGCTGAGCTTCATCACTTGGCTCACGTTGTTCAACGCCATTAACCAATGCACCACGCGGTGCTGCCACTGGGCCAGTAAAGAGTGGGTCATGCGTCGAACGCATCTCTTCATCCAAGCGTGCTAGCATGGCATCACGCGTAGCCTGATGTGCAGGATCCTGTGCAAGGTTTTGACGCTCATTCGGATCGAAGACTAAGTCATATAACTCCACCTCGTGTAAACGCATGTCGCCCCAGCCCGCGTTTACCCATGTTTCTTTTGAATAGCCAGCGTCGCAGTTCGGAAGAGGCACTCGCATCCAGTCTTTATTAAATCGTTTTATTAATTTATAACGTTTGCTACGAATACTACGCATCGGCTCATAAGCAGCGTGGTAGGTCACTTCGCCAAAACAGTAATCATGTATTTCTTCGACTCGATCCTGCAGTAACGGCAACAACGATTTACCATGTAACCATTCTGGCTTTTGTATTTTTAAAATCTCACAAATAGTTGGAAACATATCCATATGCGTCACCATTGCATCGACACATTTACCGGCCGGAAAATCTGCACCCTGGACCATGAGCATTACCCCCAAACCGTGATCGGTTAGATTGCATTTGGCATAGGGAAAAGGAATGCCGTGATCAGTTGTGATAATTATAATAGTGTTATCGCTTAATCCGTTTTTCTTAACTGCATCCAGCACGCGTCCCATAGCAGTATCTAAATAGCGCGCCGAGGCATGATAATCAGCCATGTCCTGTCGATTTTCTTTGGTATCTGGTAGGAATGGTGGCACCGCTACATAGCGCGGGTCGTCTTTTTCAGTCGCTGGTAAAAAGCCTCTATGCGTTGCCACAAAGCCAACGGCGAGAAAAAATGGATCGGCATGCTCACGCTCTAAAAAGCGCACTGCTGCGGCATCAGCATCTTCAGTTGTATTATCAAAATCTAGTCGTTCTTTATACCCAATGATTTTATGGGCTTCGCCATTCCTAAAATTTGCAACATGTTGGACACCAGCTAACGCCGACACATAGCCCTGCTCATGCAAGGTGTGTATCATGTGTTGTTTATAATCAATCAAGCTCCAACCACGATGAGCTAAGCCAAGCATGCCGTTGGCATGCGGATAACTACCAGTCAAAAAGGCTGCCCGACTTGCTGAGCAGCACGGCGTTATACAAAAATTATTCCTGAAAAAGGTGCCGTTTTCAGCAAATTCTTGTAAGCGCGGCGTGGGTACTGCATAACCATGTGGCTGAATGAAACGGCCCGTGTCGTGTGAGTGCATGTAGATAATGTTTGGCTTAGTCATAGTCGGCATCCTTAACTGCCAGTATACTCCAACAATTTTTCACTTCCACATTTTTGTTACCTAGTTACATTATTGTTCCTATGAGCCAACACAGCCCTCTTTCCCTAGAACGTGGTCTTCACATTCTGGAACTTCTTTCACAGCAACAGTCATTGAGCTTTAGCGATATTAGCACAGCTATGCAGTTGCCCAATACAACGATTACGCGTTTACTGAGCGCCCTCTGTAATTTAAACTATATTAAGAAAAACAGTGATGGTCGTTATCAACAATGCAAATCACCCAGTGCTCCCGCTAACGATCACAGCATTATGGAAACGCTCAAACAAGCAGCGATGCCAGCGTTACAATATATGCACGCGCATTTACATAACACCGCCTTACTCTTATTTTGGTCTGGAAAACAGACTGTTTGCATCGAACGACTAATTCACGATGACTCTGCACCATTACATAGGCCCGGGCACATAATCACCGACCATCGCTTTACACCCTGGGGTTACTTTGTTAGCAATCCAATGAAGTGGTTAAACAAAAAAATTAAGGCAAATAATATGCCTGCCACAGTCTTAACTAAAACCGCCATTAATAAAATGTTAAAAATTTATAATGAACGTGGCTACGCGTATGATTTATTAAAAGATCGGCATCGTATTGCAGCACCAATTTTTAAACAATCTACACTACATGGCATTCTACTCTTAGGCGGGACGCCACTTAGTCTGCCACCTAAACAGATCGATCAGGCCGGCACTTTGATGCGCTCACTTGCTGATACTTGCGGGCAACTCGTAGCACCAACATTGAACAGTTTGCGACACCCATAACAGCCTAGCACAGGCCTAAACCTGTTGTTCTCTCCTAAGACAGGTAATACCAGCATTTTACAGAATATTTCGTGCAAATAGCTAGTGCACGCTATGCTGGGAGCACTCGAAATAATGTAAACCAGATGTTTATTTATAAGGGTAGTATATTACTATATTTAGATAAAGGGTTTGGTTTAGGCAGGACCAACAAACACCCAGTTACTATACTTCCGCGTTAATCCGGAGAAAAATTCATGCCTCGTTCAGCTGATCAACGCAACCGTGCCAAAAAAGCTATCAAGCGGGCAGTGACCCAGCACAGCCACTGGGATCACGGAAGCTTTCTTCCAAGCGAACGCCTACTCGCACAACAATTTGGCGTCAGTCGCTCAACCATGCGACTAGCCTTGCAAGATTTACAAAACCAAGGTTTCGTTAGCCACCATGGCGGTCACGGCTGGCAGATTAATCAAGGTGAGCGAGAAACCCACGCCTTATTTATTCGCCACCGCAATCCACACATCAGTAATCTAATCGAACAAGGCATTCGCCAAAGCCTCGGTGACACCGTTGATTTTTCTGGTGTTGATGCACCCAACCGACCCATCAGTGAATGGGGCACACACCCACCACTGTCCATATACGATCCCAAAATACATCAAATCGTCATTGTATTTAGCGAACGCGGCGTACCGAAAGAGTTTGCCGAATTTGTCAAAAATAATGGGGGTCATTTAATTTGCTTGGGCTGCAACCTTCATGAACAGTATGATACTATTTGTGCAGACTTTTCGCACATGAGTCGCGCACTGGTTAGACATATTATGGATCAAGGCCATCGTTCCATTGCTTTTATTGGCAGCAAACATCAACACACCAAAAACCCAAGTTTTGCAGCTCGCGTTATCGGCTACCAAACCGCCATGAAAATGTATGACCTAGAACCAGAGACGGTTCTTTTATCTGAGGGCTTTGAAAACTTACATGATGACTTTGCACGTTGGTTGGACGGCTGTGAAGCAAAGGGCAATCGGCCTACCTGTCTGTATGTCTCAGGCCCAAATTATGTTGTGCGTCTTATGCGTATTCTCGATAAACTTGGCATCAGTGTACCGAAGGACATGTGCATGGCTGGCTTTGGTTACCATGGTCAGGAAGATGAATTAAAGCACTTTGATCGCTATGTGACTATCATCGAACCATGGAATAAAATTGGTCTCTTAGCCGGTCAGGCCATCATGTCCTACGCCGCACATGAATCGCGCTATATCCCCAGCCTGACACTAGCACCATCACGTATCGCCTCTGGCAACTCGGTTATTCCACTCAGTCAACAAAACCCCACCAAGAAGCTGGTCCTGGCTTAATCAATTCATTAGTTGTGCGTGTACTTCAGATGCAGACCTAGCGTCTGCTTCTGCGTGTTTGACGTCCAGTACGTGGCCGCTTTTCCTTTTTGCCAGCCGTGAGCTGATAGACACCGAAGAGGCAGAGTATCACGCCGAAGCCAGCCAGTGCCAAGGGACTACCGGTGCCACGTAAGGCCATCGAGCCGGATAGACCGCCAATCAACATCAGAATACCAAAAATAATATTACCCATACTTATGCTCCTCAGACAGCAAACAGCTATACTAGTGGGGCAGACAAGTATTCTACGTTTTATTGGTACATATATGTATTTTATGGTCGTAATGTACCTTTGTGATGACAGCGACTGTCTTAGCTAGACAAATTCATGTTTTGCTTGCGGTATCTCACTGGCTAGATCTACAAAAACATCATCGACATGCTTAAGATAGGCTTTTCTATCCTCGCAATAGGGAATTGCCTCACCGACACAAAAATCGCAGAAAAATGGTACCAAGACGAGGTCACCCTTGGGTAGCGATTTGCCCAAACCATACATGAACACTGGTATAACGGGAACGTCTTGATGGCGCTTAGCTAAATGCGCGATGCCCGATTTAGCGTGGACCAATGATTCCGGGTCACCACGTGTTCCTTCTGGGAAAAATATGATAATGCTATCATCGTCCAAAGCCTGATCTATTTCCTTAAAAGGGTCTTCATGTTTAAGCGTTCGATTAATTGGAATAATGCCAATTATACGCCGAGAAAACCACGACAAAAACTTATTCTTTAAAAAGTAGTCGGCAGCAGCTACTGGACGCACTTTGGACAAAAGTCGTAAGGGCATCGCACTCATTAAGACCATGGTGTCCAAGTGACTGTTGTGGTTTGCTATAATAATAGCCGGGCCCTGCACAGGCAGTAAGTGGCGGCGACGAATGTGCAAACCGATGACAATCAATACAACAAAGCGTACGATGACAGCGAAGAATAAAAAACGCAGCATGCGCACACACATTAGTAGTAGAGATACCACATAAAGTGAAAGAATAGTGGCGCTGTATAAGTCAGGCTATCCACACGATCAAGAATGCCGCCGTGGCCAGGAATCAATTGTCCAGCGTCTTTTACACCTAAATCTCGTTTTAACGCCGAAATACAGACATCACCCACAAAGCCACCTATGCCAATGAGCGCACCAGCACAAAGTGCTTCTTGCCAATCCAATGGCGTTAATAGGGGCGCTAATAAAACAGCGAGGCCGATAGTACTACAAACCCCACCGATAAAGCCGGCAATGGTTTTATTTGGACTAATTTTGGGCAATATGGGACGGCGCCCTAACAGTTTACCGAAAATATACTGACAGACATCATTTGCTTGGGTTAGAAACACCAAAAACAGCACTAGACCTGGCCCACCGGCAGTAAACGCTAAATCTGGCAATTCTGGTAACACTAAAAGAAAACCAATATGACTGATACTAAAAACCGTTGTCATAAGACCCCAGTGGATGGTACCCTCGGCACGTAAAAAATCCTTCGTGTCTCCAATCATCACCATGCGCATCGGTAACAGCAAAAACATATAGACCGGAATAAATATAATAAACATGCCATACCATTCCAAAGCAACCCAGTAATATTGCAAAGGAATAGCTACATAGGCTAAGAAGAGCACGCGATGATCGGAACGCCTGGTTGGAATGAGGCTTAAATATTCTTTAAAAGCTAAGAAACTGATAAGGCCAAAAAACGCAATCGAAATATTTTTGCTAATTAGCATGGCCACTAAAAATATAGCAGCCATCATCCACCACGATTTCACCCGCTGTTCTAATTCTGGCGAAGAGCGTTTTTTTACCAGACGCATCACGGCCACAATAAGCGAGGCTATCAACAGTATTCCAACTATTCCAGCACTGGCCCATAAGACCTCTATCGACACATGTTCAAACATGTTGCAGTTCCTTTAATCCAGAACGTACGCGATTAACAATGCACAGGATGCACAGCAATGACATACCCAAAAATGCATAGTTAAGCACATCAAGGCGCACATAATCACAAGCAATAAATAGGGCCATTAATCCAATGCAAAAAGCCCGATCACTTTTCCCCATTGGGCCGTCGTAACGCCGGCTCGCGCCAATTTGAATCGTAATCAAACCTGCCATTTCAGTAAAAATAGCTAAGATAATAAAAAGTAGAACATAGATTTGATCTATTCCTGTAAGTAATAAGAACGGCACAAATAAAGCCGTATCCGCTACCACATCGCCTAATTCATTTAAAACGGCGCCCAATGGCGATTTCATATTACATTCTCTCGCCATCATGCCATCAATGGCATTTAGTGCCATGCGTATGAATAACCACGCTGGTAAACAAAACCATGCAACGGGATTTGTAATGTCGTAACACAAATAGGCCGCCATAGCCAAGGAACAGATACAGGCCGCTATGGTCACTTGATTAGCGCTCATCCCGATGCGCACCAAGCTTTTCATGATTGGCCGTAGTAATGATTGGAAGGCAGGCTTAAGTTGATAAATTGAGGCCATGTTTCACTCCATTATCCTAATGTAAACATTCGTTAACTAATATCAAGCAGTAATTGGGCACACCGCTATCGCGCCTTCGATGTCTACGGCAATTAGCCTTACACGACAAGACTAGGGGCATGGGAACAAATTGCTATCACCTTATGTATGCACTACTTACGACACAAATCCGTGCTCTTAGTTTGTCCATTTCTTGGCTTGTCCTTTCTTCTCTTGGCCCCGTAATCAGGCTTCCACAAACGCTGACTAGGCTTGCGGTGTCCACGCCCATCAAATGCTTAGCAGCATGCCCAGCAGAGTCCTCGTCGCAGCCCCAGGTTTTGAGCAACACGTGCAAGATGAATGCCTGCAACACGGTATTAGCTGTACACAAATTGGTGAACGCCTGTTTTCGACTGATAATGCGGACTGCCATCTCGCTTGGCCGATGTGTATTTGGTATGACGTACAAACGGTTCGCATCGATTCCATTGGTCATGCCGCCAAGCTTTTAAGAGACGTGGGTCCCTACTGGTCCTTTTATCCGCTCAACAATGTTCGTCGTTGCCAACTGATTCAGGATAAATTGCTCAAGATAAAAGATAAACCCTTTGCATACAATCCAGAAAAACGTCTCAAGGCGCGAGGCGCTTTTTGTCTCTTAGATGAGCATCAGATGCTGTATGCGGCAAACATAAATAAACCCTATGTTGATGGTGTTATTCCCTTTGAAGCTGACCGGGTTAATCCACCAGCACGCGCCTATTTAAAAATTTGGGAATCATTAAGTCTCTTGCAAGATCAACCGCAGCCTGGCGACAAAGTCCTAGAACTTGGTGCCGCTCCTGGGGCCTGGACCTGGTGCTTTGCAGGACTTGGCGCTGAATGCTATTCAGTCGATCGCGCCGCCTTAGATCCGCGCATTGAAGCCCTGCCCAATGTTCATCACCGTCAATGCGATGCCTTTGCACTTAAGCCTGAAGATGAAATGGCCGACTGGCTGTGTTCTGATCTTATTTGTTATCCAGATAGGCTGATCCAAATGATCGATCAGTGGTTGGCACACGGCCATTGCCAGAAATATATTATTACCATTAAATTTCAAGGCGAAACTGATTTTGAAGCCATCAAAACACTCCAACAAATACCCAATGCGTGGCTCATCCATCTTTTTAACAACAAGCATGAAGTAACCTTTATTAAACACCCGCTGATTACATCAAATGAAATGGGCCCCTGGAAACCAAGGGCCCGCTAAAGTCACAAGCTATGCGGCCTATTACCAATACAGGCTAATCTGTTGCTCAGCACCCGTTTTCAATTTGATCTGTAACAAGCCTGATGACAGGTGCTTCATTTTGAGATCTTTACCTGCCGCATCGAGAGCCCGCTTAGGAATGCGCTTACAATACACGCCAAGTGTGCCGCCATCTTTCAAGGTGACGCGGTAAGAACCATCTCTATCCCAGGCCTGCTGCGTAATAGCCGCACTCGCATTATCCTTATCAATTAATCCAATCGCAGCCACACCTTCATCAAGCGGCAATATATGTACTATTTCTGCCTCCAACTCTTGCAAACTTATGCTAATTGGATCTCGCGAGTGAACTGTTTCGAGTTTTTGCGCCCGCGCATACCACAATGCATATTCGCCTCGACCTAATCCAGCATCTTTAACAGTAAAGGTGTCGCTAATTGCTGGACCTTCAAACTGGCAATGAAAAGCGCCAATAACACCGGCCTTATCATTATTATTCCTTATAAATAATAATCCATTTCCTTGGTGTGGGTCCTCATACATTTTACGCGCTAACGGCAAGGCAGGGTTTTCACTTCGTAGACTACGGCCGTCACTTAAGCATAAACGCTTAATTATTTTTGGATCGTGATCACCCGGTTTATCTGATATATAAATAGGGCCGCCACTTATTGCGCGTGCGGCAGCGTGAAAGGCACCGGTATAGTGACCAGACATAAACATGTCCCAATCAGGACAAGAAAAGGTATGTGACCACAGTGCATTAAATGCATTAATCACCATATGATGGGCGTGGCTCGGTTTGTTATTGGGATAAAAGTCATCGCTATTTCTCCACGCTACCGATGCCGACATATTGTAAGCAACATCTTGACCGTTGCTCATGCAGTGGAGCAAATTTCCTTCAAAATGTGTTTGCGTGCTGGCCTGAATGGCTTTTTGATACGCGCTCATGGTGCTGGCATAAGCAACGCCACCACGACATAATTCCTGCATGCCACTCTGGCTATCAATTTTAACCATATCGACACCGGCTTGGCGTAGGCTCGCATGAAAGTCTTGATAAAAACGGTGAATATCCGTTTTGCTAACCAATCCAATTTCTTGCTGTTTCATATTACAGGGTTTGAGGCCCTGTTTTGCAATGACTTCATAATCCTTGCTCAGTGGACCCTTCGGGTTCACGCCACCCCAATAACCCTGCAAGGCATGCCAGACGCCGAATATTTCAATCTCATATTTCTGCTTAGCTTTTTCTATAAGTGGCGCCAAACCTTTGGCAAAACGCTTATTAGTAGCAAAGGTATTCATATGACCCTTGCTATTAATATCTTGCCATCCGTCATCGAGAATCATAAAACGCGGCTGTATGCCGGACTTCTTAAATTCTTCTAAGCCCTTCAATACTTTCTCTTCGCTAACATCTTGGTAGTAAGCATTCCACGTGCACCAGCCAAATAAATCCACAAAAGCCGGCAGGCGCTTTTCGTTACACAGTCGAAATGTTTTCATGGTCTTACTCAGCAAAGCCACACTAGCCTGCATAAGTGCAATCGGGTCCTTGCCCTTGGTGATCAGCATCAACGGTTTATCGGTTACCAGTGGTGATCCTTTTTCACCACCATGCACCCCAAAGTGCAAGCCCTTGTCATCACCCGTTAGAAAGGCACGCCAATCACCCGCAAATAAAGGTAACATCAAAACATGCTCTTTGCTTTTATCATCTGTCGTCAATAAAACATGTGCTTCGTGAGGCGTTGATTTTTCTGTACTCTTGTAAACGCCTTTGCCAAACACTGGCTCGACCCAAAACCACCAACGACGCTCTAGCGCCATATAGGATGCGCTGCCCGTTAACGCTATGCTCGCCAGTGCATTTTTTTTGAATAGACTCTTGTTTGCATAGACCCACGTCGCTTTATCGATTGCTGATTTATTTTCTATTTTACTCAGTTCACTTTTTGCATCGGAAAACTTAATCCCCGAGCTTGATTTATACGTTATAGCCATGCGAACTCCTCTAGTGATTATTCTTAATCACTTGTTCCCTTTGCAAGCAAGCCAAGGCGCTCATTGCTAACTCGTATAACTTAAAATTGCATGCAGAAACTGCGGTTTAGATAAGCTCTTGCAACTTACCTGTCTTCAGATCATACATGAGCCCATGTATACGAACCTGATGTCCATTAGCCCGTGATTCAACAACTGCAGGGTTAACTTCTAATGCCTTCACTTGGGCAAGCACATTAAGTTCACTCAAACGATTTATTCGATCAGTTTCTGACGGTATCGCATCAAGTTCAGCTTTGTTATCTAAAGCCAACTGACGAACGTCCGCTAACCACTTAACCAGCGGTCCAAATGCCTGATCATTGAGCGCAGCAGTGATACCACCACAACCATAGTGGCCACACAGGAGCACATGTTCTATTTTCAAAACTTTAATGCCATAATGCAAAACAGACTGTACGTTATCATCGTCTGCGTGCGCTAAATTCGCAACATTCCTATGTACAAATAATTCGCCTAAATCTACGCCTAATAATCTATTTGGCGGTAGACGGCTATCAGCACAGCCAATCCATAAATATTTAGGGTGTTGATCATACTGCATATTTTCAAAAAAAGCTGGGTCTTCGTCTCGTTTACGTTTAGACCAATTTCTATTATAACTTAAAAGGTCTTCCATGGTTTTGGGCATGATTGCGTGCTACCTTTATGCTATGTATGCGTTGTATGCAATGTGTTGATGGGTTACTTTGACTTGCGATATCCCGCATTCTTTACCCATGGTGTTGGCCGACGCAACCATTATTGGTGACTACATCATTTATATAAATTTATTATTATTTCTGTGCAGCTGATCTATATGCGCGCGGTGTCATTCCTGTGATTTTTTTAAACAGGCCAGAAAAATATTGCGACGATGGATAGCCAAGTTCAAATGCGATAGCTGTAATTGAATAGGCACTGGCCGCCAATAAATGCTTCGCTTCTGTCATTTTTAATTCCTGCATGCGCTGTTTAATACTTTGCCCAGTTAGAGCCTTATATTGCCGCCGGATATGGCGCTCACTCTGCGATAGATGGCCGAGGATCGACGATAGGGAAGCATCCGTCCTACAGTTGGCAATTAATAAAACGTCGATCTGACGCTGCAGAGACGCGTTCTCATTCTGACCCGCTTGTAGGCGCTGCAGACAACGACAGCCCAGTAGCTGGTAGAGTATCGGCATCGCCAAGCTGCCATCGGCTTCAGTATGCTCTTGTTCAATCTCATTAATGCAGCGCTGCAGCTGGGCATCGCAGGCAAAGTGCTCGACGTAGCTGGGGAAAGCGACCTCCTGAGTGGTATCGTACTCGACCCAATGTCCGTTATAAGCACTCAGTGGAGTGGACAGGCAAAAACTGCTACCCAAAGGCAAGCACAGGCCCTCGCCTTTGTATAGATCCTTGAGCCTGCTTTTACCATCATAATCCTCATATTCGACCCGCAAACTGCCATCAGTGAGCACAATCAGCATGTTTTGTTCATAGGGCTGAAATACATTGCGATAATGGCGCGGCTGCCACTTACGGCCCCACTTGTAGATAGCATTATTCATGTCCGAAAAGCATACATATTTTGTCCGTAAAACGCAAGCACCCCTTATGCACAACTAGCTACAATGGACGACCTTAGGAGATCACATGTTTAACAGCTTCTCAGCCGCACAGGCAGCGCGTTTTCATCAACAAGGCTTCGTTCACCTCGGCCAGCTTCTCGATGCTGATATGCTTGCGGCCTTACAGGCACGCATCGATGACATCATGCTCGGCAAAATTCGCTATGAGGGCATGCTCATGCAACTCGATAGTGACAGTGGACGCTACGAAGAGCTCGGTGAGCAAAGCCCTGGTTTTAAAGGAGCGACCCTTAACTACCGTAAAATTGAACAGCTCGAGAAAGACCCGCTCTTTCTAGCCTATTTACAATCACCGCTGATTCGCTCCATCACAGCAACACTCATCGGCGATGAAGTGAGTATCTATCGTTCCATGTTTATGAACAAACCCGCTGGCTTTGGCACGCTCTTACCATGGCACCAAGACGGCGGTACGATTTGGAATCTGAACCAAGACCCAGAGGTCACGATTTGGCTAGCGCTTGATCCGGCCACAAAAGAAAACGGCTGTGTGCAGATAATTCCAGGTAGCCATAAACTGGGATTATTGAGTAGCTTTGGGCACACGATTAGTGCTGAACAAGAAGCACGTCATTGCACAGACACTGCCATTCAATTTTGCGAACTGCAAGCAGGTGAGGCTTTTTTAATCCACAATCATGTTCTGCACAGGAGTGATAAAAACAGCAGCCTTCAATCACGCCGTGCATTCAGTGTTTGTTTAATGGATGCTACAACTAAACACAGGCAACAAACAGAACGCAAATTTCCGTTGCTATTTAGTAAACAACAGGGCACATCTACACTTTGTTTAGCTGATTAAGATATTTAGTCTAGATAACTCAATATTTCTTCGGCTATCCATGCACCTTGTTGTGCATAGATACCCGGTTTATAATGAACATGATCCGCAAATATATCTTCACCAAGCATCGTTGTAAAACCATGGAGATCAATAATTGGAATATCTAATTCAGTCATAATCTCATCAGCGACTTCATTATAGGCCGCTACGTCTGCGCTGAATCTTTTAAAATCTGTTTTATAGACCGTATTATGAATATGGTCATCAACAGGTGTAATCCGCACCCACATCATGCGCACTTGGTTAGCTAAGGCCAAACGCGCCACTGCAGAAACATTATCTTTAAATTCCAATAAGGAGATTTGAATACCCGTATCGTGCATCTTAATATCATGCAGACCACAATTAACTAAAAGTATATCCGGTTTAAACGTTGGGTCCTTGAAACGGTGCTCGAGATAGGCGCGCAGCATGCGCGAATCGCCAGCATTCGCACCTGTGGGGACATCCAGGTTTTCCAAGGCCTCATCAACCCCACTCTTACGTGCATAGGCCAATTTCCCTGCCAACGCTTGCTCTAAAGCGGGGCCATAAGCTATTGAAATACTGTCACCGAGCACATAGAGATTTTTCATGTGCAACAGCCTAATATCAACAGCGCATTGTAAAAGTGTAGCCGCAACCATCGATTTAGTAATATAAAATGCTTATAGTACTTAATTTATGTGAAAACACGATGGGCGCAGATCATGACAATCTTTGACAAGCTGATTGCAACTTTGTTGCTAGCCTACGCTTATGATTAGTACAACTGCACATGCACAGCCACCAGCGTTTCGTTTACACTGGTCTCAAGCTCCCTTCTTTTTGATGCATATTGCTGCCTTTGGCGCGATATGGACCGGTGTCACATGGTTCTGGGTTGGTATTGCAATTCTCTCCTATTATGTCCGTATGTTTTTTGTAACTGGTGCCTATCATCGTTACTTCGCACATCGTAGTTATAAAACCAGTCGCATCTTTCAGTTCATTCTTGCATTTGGTGCAGAGACCACCGCTCAAAAGGGTGCCTTATGGTGGGCTGCGCATCACCGTCACCACCACCGTCACAGCGATACGCCAGAAGACACCCATTCACCACGTCACAAGGGTGTTTTCTATGCGCACAATGGCTGGGTTATTGATTGTAAAAATGATGATCTCAAAGAGGACCTGATTAAAGACTTTTTAAAGTATCCTGAATTGCGTTTTATTGATAAACATCACTGGTTTCCACCACTCTGTCTTGCCTTGTTGATGTTCTACCTTGGCTCTTGGGAAGGTTTGGTTATTGGATTTGTCTGGAGCACCTGTCTCTTATGGCAAGGCACCTTTGTCATTAACTCCTTTACCCATCTGTGGGGCAAGCGCGACTTTCCATCAACTGATGACAGCAAAAACTCGTTTATCTTTTCCTTAGTTACACTCGGTGAAGGCTGGCATAACAACCATCACTTTTACCAAGCCTCTTGCCGCCAAGGGTTCTACTGGTGGCAGATCGATATCACCTATTACATATTAAAAATTCTCAGCCTTTTCCGTATCGTTTGGGATATTAAAGAGCCACCACAAAAAATCCTCGATCAGCGCTTTAAAAACGCTGAAGAAGCAGCCGCTAATCCACCTGCCTGTGCTGTTGCCATGGAAGCCGCGCTTGTGGCCGCCGCAGCTACACAAGAGACAAACGACGACGATACTGTGGAAGCAGAAACCGAGCACGCTGCAGCCTAGCGCTGTAGCTCAGCTTGTTTCTCACAACTTGTTTCCCCTAGGGAAGTCGGCAAACTAAAGCGATGGCCAAACGCACCAGCATTGTTCCTGGTATCGTTATTGGAAGCATCGCTTTAAGCTTTGTCGTTGCGATAACGGTAGGCTGGAATGTGATTTTCCCATTCTACTACGAAGCTGCCTATGCCAACCAAGACAGCCAAGGTGCTGAAATAGGCCTGAGGCTGATTATGAACTCACCCCAACATCTCCTCAAGCGCGGTCAGGCCTTTGGCGATATCTTTTTGGTCCTTGTTATACTCGCGCTTACTTTTTTTCTGACCTCAAGCATCCGTCGTAGTCTCCATATACGCCGCCAACTCGCGTTTATCGACACCATCACGCATGAGCTAAAAACGCCACTTACTTCTTTAAGCCTCAGCATCGATACGTTTAGGCGCCGCAATATCAGCGATGACTTACGCGAGAATATTATAAACCGTATGGATCAAGACATCAAACGTCTGACCCATTTTATCCAACATGTCATCGAAGCTAACCGTATTGAACATGGCGACCGCGGTTTGTTGCTTGAATCTGTTCATCTTAATGAGGTGCTCAAAAATTCTTGTGAACGAATTCAGGAACGTTATCAATTAGAAGATGGGCTCATCAATTGTCAGTTGCCTGATGAGGACATTCACATTCAGGCAGATGCTGTCGCCATCGAAAGCATAATTCTTAATCTTATCGATAATGCCGTTAAATATTCTCCTGATAATATCCATGTTAATTGTGTGCTTAGCGTAGAGTCCGCTGCGTATTGTATTACCTTTACGGATATCGGCATCGGACTCAGTCCGCAGGATATTAAACATATATTTGATCGCTTCACACGTGTCTCCAAGCAGTCTCAAATTAGTGGCAGTGGTCTCGGTCTGTATCTGGTGAAACAATTAGCACAACGCATGCAGATGGATATACAGGTAAGCAGCAATGGCATCGGCACGGGTTCTCAATTTGTGCTTCGTATTCCAATACAGGATCCTTCATGAGCATCAATTTATTACTGGTCGAAGACGAGCCAAATGTAGCCGAGATGCTCAAATTAAACTTGGAAGCTGAAGGTTACGGCGTCGTTCACGCCAAAGATCTCAGTAGCGCCCGTTTAGCCATCACACAAAATATCTCACTTATCGTTCTGGATGTGATGCTTCCTGATGGCAACGGCATGGATTTTGCCGCAGAATTGCGCGAGCAATCCTTGCGTCTTCCAATATTGATGCTTACAGCAATGGACACCACTGATGACATCGTCACTGGCCTAGAGTCCGGTGCCGACGATTATCTATGCAAGCCCTTCAAACTCGATGAATTATTAGGGCGCATTTCAGCGCTGCTACGGCGTCAGGACTGGGGCAACAAACAACATGAGTTAGAAGCTATTTCTTTTGATGGTGTTGAAATCGATATGCGCAGCGGTCTTATCAGTGGTAGCTCGCAAGCCGCCGCACTTACCGACATTGAATTAAAACTGCTCCGCTACTTTTCAAGTCACCCCTACGAAGAATTAAGTCGCGAAGCAATTATGACGGCTGTATGGGATGCACCAGCAACAGTTAAAAGCCGCACCTTAGACAACTTCGTTCTGCGACTCCGTAAATTATTCGAAGCAAATCAAACCCAACCGCAGCACTTTCTTACCATTTATGGTAGCGGTTATCGCTACGTGCCTCCGGAAAAATAGTTTACTTTCTCAATGTTAATATAAACCGCCATCAACATTGAGAACTTGCTTGGTTATATACGACGCAGCATCACTAAAAAGAAATTGCACGGCTGCTGCAACTTCTTCGACACGACCACAACGCTGCATCGGAATATGCGGGACTGTTTGCTCTAGGACTTGATCACTAATCATATCCGTTTCTATCAAACCGGGTGCAATACAATTAACGGTAATTTTTCGTGTGGCTAATTCTATGGCCAATGATTTACAGGCAGCAACGATACCGGCTTTGGATGCGGCATAGGACGCCTGCCCACGATTGCCGGATAATGCCGATACCGAGCTAATTGCGACTATGCGTCCACCGATACGCTGTCGAATCATCGGCATTAAAACTGGATGTACAGTATTATAAAAACCATCTAAATTAGTCCGTATAACCGCATCCCAATCATCACCGCTAATACCTGCGAGGGGAGCGTCTTTGTGAATACCAGCATTGCACACGAGGCCATAATAGGCGCCATGTTTTTCGATATCTGCATTAATTACGGCAGCCGTTTGTTCACGGTCCTTAATATCACATTGCAGCAAACGCCCGACAGCACCTGCTTGCTGGATGCTAGCTAAGGTTTCTTCGGCCGCAGCCTGATTACTAGCATAGTGAACAACAATTTCGAAATTCTCGGCGAGAGCAACGGCAATTGCACGGCCAATGCCTTTGCTGGATCCAGTTATTAATACCGACTTACTCATCGGAGAGATATCCTTCTATTTTGCTTCACTATGGTCATCGGTCTGCTAACTGCACAAAGTGAAGTTGTGCGCTCGCTAGCGTAGCTTCTGCTGCGAGGGTACAATCAAAGACTGCAAGCGATCCATGAGCATGGTACTGTGTTGCATGCACTGTGTACAAAGTATCGCTGCTTAAAAAAGCAGTATGCAGGCTTAATTGTTTGACGCTGATCAATAAACCAGTCTTAATCGCTTGCTCTTCACGCTGACTGTGGATACCAGCGTACACCGCAGCTGCCTGCGCCATCATCTCAATAGCAAGACAATTAGAGATACGCCCATGTGCATCTGCAAAAGCAGAGTCAGACTTCAACAGAGCCGTCACTGATACGCTCTCATCATTATAGGCTCGTATCTCTTCTAACATCAAGATTGGTGCAGCATGCGGTACTAAGTCCTGTATGCGTAGATGACTCAGGTCGCTACCCGTTAAATTTTTACTCATCGTGCTCGACCTAGGATGAGGCTGACATTATTGCCGCCAAAGGCAAAACTGTTCGACATGCAATATGCTAATCGTTTTAAACGTGTGCCTGCATCCACTAAATTTAGCGGCGGCAAGGAGGCGTCCGCTTGACCATCCCATCTATGAGGCGGCGCATAAGCGTGCGTATTATAATCTGATAGGCTGAGCCAACACAGCGCCGCTTCGGTCGCGCCCGCTGCTCCCAAGCAATGCCCCGTTAATGGTTTACTTGAACTACAGGCTAGGCCATGCGTAAATACCTGCGTAAGCGCACGTGCTTCCATCTGATCATTTAAAGCGGTGCCTGTTCCGTGTAGATTGAGATAATCAATCTCCTCGCTTGAGATAGCCGCATTTTTTAATCCTAGTCTCATACAGGCCGCTGCTGAATCACCGCTTGGATCAGGCGCCGAAATATGGTGAGCATCAGAGTTTTCGCCACCACCAAATAATTGTATAGCTGCCGGTTTCTTACTGAGCACAAATAAGGCGGCAGCTTCACCAATGTTCAAGCCTTGTCGATTGACCGAAAATGGGTTCGACACAGTCTCCGACAATGAATTTAAGGCCGAGAAGCCGTTAATGGTTAAACGACAGAGACTGTCAACACCACCAACGATTGCTGCATCACATAGTCCACTTCGAATCATATGCATGCCCGATAAGATCGCCTTAGCGCTTGAGGTACATGCTGTTGAAATACTGGTATCAAATGAACGCAAGCCTGCATAGGCTTTAATAAACTTGGCTACAGAACCAATTTCGTGTTGCAGGTATCGATAATCTTTTAAATGTTCCTGCTGCTTTTGATAGTGAATATAATCTGCCTCAGTGTTTGCACTACCTGAAGTACTAGTACCAATAATAACAGCCACGCGCTGAGGACCGTAAGTGGCTTTTACCATTTCCACCTCGTCTTCTATTTGCTGAAGAGCTGCTAGGGCGAGCTGATTATTGCGACTTCGGTAGTCTGCAAAGGCGTCAGGTATGTCTGGTAATGCATGAGTCACCGCCCCGACATAAACCGATGTATTCGGCATAAAGCCGTCCATCGTCTGTAGCGGATTGCGCGTCTTATTGTGCAATTGCTCAAACACAGATTGTTTATCATGGCCGAGAGCATTCACCAAACCTAAACCAGCCATGTAGACCGGATCGTGCCTTTGTATTCGTTGTTTACTCTGCTGTATTGCTACTTGCTGGCAGCACAGTTCACTAATCAACGCAATGCGCTTTTTAGGTTTGACCACAAAGGGGTTGCTTTCATCCCAAGCGTAGCCAGCGAGCACAGCGGATATTTGTCTTTTAATCTGTGGATCGGACTGAGCGTGAAAAATAATATCTTGCAGCGTGCCATCATACCAAGCCTCTACATAATGACGAAAGACATCGACACCTTTCATTAACGGCTTGGTGTAGGCGACATCCCAATCAATGGATTCACCCTGTAGTTGACGTATTACTAGCGGACAGGCCAATGCTGCTGACTCTAATGCTATGCACACACCAGAGGAAAAGACCGGATCCAAAAAGGCAGCCGCATTACCTAACAAGGTGAAACCTGGGCCGTGCAACGTTGTGACCGCATGTGCATAGGCGTCAATGCGTTGAATAGGCTTGGAATAAACCGCATCCTTCAACAAGCGATTGAGCAATGGCTCTTCGTTGACTAGCTGTCGAAATACAGCCTCATCATCCATATGCGCACGTTTAAGATACGCTGGCTCTGCCACCACACCTAGCGAACTGCTGCCATCTGCAAAGGGAATTAGCCAATACCATATTTCTTTGTTATCCGGATGCACCAGAATGGTTATTTTATCGCGATCATAGTGCGCATCAGTTATATGATCCTCAATATGCGTAAATATAGAACTGCGTGGCGCTGAGGCCGCTGCTTGATCGAGGCCTAAGAGACGCGGCAATACACGCCCGTAACCGCTCGCATCTAAAACATGGCGTGCCGCATAGCGCTGTTGATTACCCTGTACATCCGTTGTACGTGCCTGGCAATTGCCCGTTTGCAGATCTACTGCTGTAAGCTGTTCTTCAAAATAAATTTCAGCGCCTGCATCCCGAGCGCAGTTGGCAAGTATCTGGTCAAATTCCGCGCGCTTTACTTGGTAGGTTTCCGACGGCCCAGCGCTTAGCTTATCTGCAAATTCAAACTGCGTAATCTGACCATCACGATGAAAGACCGCGCCGTCCTTTTTCTGAAAGCCTGCTGCGGCAAGAGCTTCGCTCATACCAGCTTTTTCCAATATACTCATCAGCTGCGGTAATAAGCTCTCACCGATAACAAAACGTGGAAAGCGTGCCTTTTCAATGATGTGCACCGACAAACCTTGCTGACAAAGCAAGGTTGCCGCTAAGCAACCGGCCGGCCCTGCTCCTATGATAAGTACATCTGATCTGCGCGTCGTCATACGATCGTCTACTTACTCGGCATCAGATGTATATAAAGGCCAGTGTTCGGCGTGAATTTTTTCAACAATATCACGGAGTTCGTGTTCCAGAGCACGATCAGCCGTTAAGAGCGGATAGCTTTGCATAAATGCTCGGTGTTGGGTTAATAAGTCCGGCTGTAATGATGCTTCCTGTATCGAACCTGCTTGTAGGCGTAATGCGAGCCCATGCTGTGCAGCACATAATACAGCAGCCGCACATTGCTCTGTGAGCGTAAGAATGCGCAAACAATCACGGGCAGAAATGGTGCCCATGCTGACCTTATCTTGGTTATGCGATTCAGTCGAACGCGAAAAAACACTTGCCGGCATAGTTAACTTCAAGGCCTCCGCCGTCCACGCAGAACAAGCAATCTGCACGGCTTTAAAGCCATGATTAATGGCAATGTGTTTGCCTGTCGCGGCAGTAATATTTGGCGCTAAGCCGTTATTCATTTTCGGATCAACTAATAATGCAAACTGACGGTCCATTAAATCAGCAATATTTGCTACTGCATTCTTTAAACTATCCATGGCCATCGCAATGTGACCGCCATAAAAATGTCCACCATGATATATGGCTTGTTGCTCTGGATCGATGATCGGGTTATCTGTCGCGCTATTAAGTTCCGTCTCAATAAACTGACGCATCCATGGCAGCGAATCATTGAGGACACCAATAACATGCGGTGCACAACGAATGGAATAACGGTCTTGTAAACGCTGTTCGTTACGCGGTGGATTGTCACTGTTGAGGTCCTGACTAATCCAAGCAGCAACTTGGGCCTGACCACGATGTGGTTTTGCTTGAAATAAATGTTCATCGAAATGGTGACTATTCCCCAATAATGACAGCGAACACAGACTGCTAATCCGTGCAGCCAAACGCGATAAATAAGCAGCCTTTTTATAGGCAAGACAGGCCAGTGCCGTCATTACTGAGGTGCCATTCATTATCGCCAATGCTTCTTTTGGCTGTAAAACGATGGGGTCTAAACCCATCGTCGCTAATGCCTTTGCGGCAGGAATTTGTGCACCCTTATAAGCCACCTCGCGTTCGCCAATTAAAGCAGCACATACATAAGATAAGGGCGTTAGATCGCCGCTCGCACCAACCGAACCTTCTTGAGGAATTAATGGTAACATATCCTGCTCTAACATCACCACTAAACGTTCAATTAATGGCGTGCTGACCGCTGAGTATCCTTGGCACAGCGATGCAATCCGAGCAGCAATAATCGCGCGCGTTTCGGTTGCGGAAAATAAGTCACCCAAACCACAGCCGTGATAGCGACTGAGATGGATAGGCAATTGATGTAAGAGCTCTTCAGGTACCGCTGTATCGCAGCGAT